>CAJWPI010000025.1 GCA_913045055.1 uncultured Gammaproteobacteria bacterium
TTTCAACCACTCACACTCTTGTTGGAGCAGTTTTGGGTGTTGGATTAGCGAGAGGAATATCAGCAGTAAATATAACAGTAGTTGGAAGAATAATTTTGTCTTGGTTGGTAACTCTTCCTGTAGGAGCAGGGCTTTCAATTCTATTTTTCTTTTTATTCCAGAAAATCTTTAGCTAATTAAGAGTGATTTACTGACGATTTAAAAAAGATTAATTAATAAGCCAAACGATAAAGCTGGAACGAAAGGAATAGAGTAACCCTTTAATTTCCTAAATGGTTTCTTTTTAATAGCAAAAAACACAATAACGCTTATTAGTCCTAATAATGAAGCTACAAAAAGTATGTAAGGCAGATGGTACCATCCCATTAAAGCTCCCATAGAGGCAAATACTTTAGCATCTCCGCGTCCAAGTCCTTCTATCCCTTTTAAGTATTTAGAAAACTTTTCAATTAAGAAAAAGAAAAAATAACCACCTAGAGCTCCATATATAAAATCTTTGATCAAATCTGGAGTCAATAAAAAATTATATAAAAGTGCAGTTACTATTAATGAAATGCTTATTGAGTCAGGCACAAGTTTAAATTTTGCGTCAATTACAGATAAAACAACTAAAGCACTAAGAAAAAGGCATAAATATGCACTCTGCAGAAAATCTATAGAGTTAAAAGCTACCCATAAAAATAAAATTCCAGTTAGCAATTCAATTAAAGGATATTGATAAGGAATACTTTTATGACAATAAAAACATTTACTCTTGAGAAGTATAAAACTAATAACTGGGATGTTGTAATAGAAGGGTATGGTAGTTGAGCATTTTGGGCAGTGAGATCTTGGATTGGCAAGATTAAACTTCTTAAATGCACTTTCTCCTTTTTCATATCCAAACATAAAAGGCAGTCTATAAATTACCGTATTAAGAAAGCTTCCTATCACCAAACCTAATAAAAAGAATAGATACATCTCATGATTTGTAAGTGTCTCACTCATAAAAAAGAATTATTAGCCTGTATTGTATTTTTGTAAAATTTTATATACTTAAAAAGATTCAAAAAAACTAGAATTTATAAATCCTTAAATAGTTTATCTATAAGATTCTTAATATTAATACTCTAAGTACGCTTATATCTTAGAAATATAGGAAAGCTCTAAGAATTTCCTTTGAAAGAATAGAAAATTGGCTTATTTAACTGTAATACAATAGTATTTGTTTAAAAATACTTGGAAGTATATGCAGATTCCTTCAAAACATTTTAAAAAAATTAGAGAATTTTTTAATCAAGATATTGGTGAAGTGGTTGCTTCAATGGACTTTATTAAACAAATTCCTAACTATTTAACCTTTGTTTTTATTGCAATAATAGTTTTCCAATTAGTAACAGTTACCTGGAAGGTCATTTTTCCGGTTAATACCAGTTCATACGCTTTAGAGGTAACCACTTTAACTAAAGACGGTCTGAGCTATAACAACCTAACCGAGGACCCTTTTGCTAATAGTCCAAATCAAACTTTAAATCAGACTTTTGATATAGATGCTCCACCAACTTCTTTATCTCTAAGGTTATACGGAATCCGTTACTCCGATTCAGGTAAGGCAAATGCCGCTATATTGGGGTTTGATCCGAATAATCAGAGGATTTATAAGACAAATGATGTTATCGCAGACGATATTGTGCTTGAATATATTGAGCCTGAAAGAGTAATAATCTCAAGAGGTGGGATAACAGAAAGCGTTACTTTTGAAAAAGACTCAGTTTTATCAAAAACTTTTACAAACTCTTTAGCTAATAAGGATAATACGACTCCTAAAATAAACTGGATAGATACAGAAATAGACCTAGTAAGTGACATGATCACTTTTCAACCATATTTTTCAGATGGCAGTATAAAGGGCTACCAATTATATCCTGGCGATGACTCGAGTTTATTTAATCAGTCAGGGTTACAGCCAGGAGACGTGCTAGTTGCAGTTAATGGACTCTCAGTTAGAGATCCAAGTGTATTAAAAGAATTATCAGGGATTAGCGATGTCAGATTAGACCTAGTGAGGGATGAAGACGACCTCTCTATAACTTTAAGCTTAGATTAGGTTTTTTATGCTTCAAAGTGCTCTTTCAAGATTCTGTATGTATTCATTAGTAATACTGTTTTTTATTGCTCCAATTTTATCCTCTGAGACCATAAATTTACGAGATGCTGATATTAGAGCTTTTGCTTCTGATATGGCAAGAATATCTAACAAAACCATAGTCTTAGATCCAAGAGTTAAAGGAACAGTTACAGTAGTATCAAATCAAGATTTAAGCTCTGGTGAAGCTTATGCTGTCTTTCTCTCAGTTTTAAGGGTAAATGGTTATTCTGCAATTGAGAATAATGGAGTAGTAAAGGTAGTACCAGAATCTAGCGGAAGACAAGATTATTCAACAAACAGAGATAATATAGATTCTCTTTTTACAGAAGTAATCAGACTGAAACAGGCAAATGCTAGAACTTTAGCTCCTTTAATCAAGCCATTGATAAATAAACAAGGACACATAGCAGCATATGAACCTACTAATAGCCTAATTATTGCTGACTATATTGGTAATGTTACAAGGATAAAAAAACTAATCTATGACTTAGATAAGGACCCAGCTGATACTTTTGAATTAATTTCTCTAGAAAATACTTCTGCTAATGAAATAGCAAGGATTCTAGGAACAACTTTTGGTAGATCTGACCAAGGCAAGAATTTTGGTGCTATGGCTATTGAAAGGAGTAATTCTGTTTTACTTCGTGGTCAATCTGGAGTTATAGAGCAAGCCAAGAATGTTATAGCTAGACTAGATAGTGCTACTGGCTCAAACAGCAATTTAAAAGTTATTTATTTAAAATATGCCCAAGCAGAAGATATAAAACAAATCCTTGATGAGGTAGCCCTCACTTTAGAGAAAGAAATCAACTCTTCAGATAGCTCTCTTAAGAAGTCTACAACCATTAGCTTTCATAATGATACAAACGCCTTAGTGATTTCAGCTCAACCTGACATCATGAAATCTCTTGAAGGTGTTATAGCCCAACTTGATATTAGAAGAGCCCAGGTGTTAGTTGAGGCTTTAATAGTAGAAATATCAGATAATTTAGCTCAGGAGTTAGGTGTGCAATTTCTTTTTACTGGAGATGGAGAGAATGCCCCTGTAGTAAATCAGCGATTCGGAACTCCCAGTCCAGACCTGGTAGCTACTGTTGGTTCGGAAGTCATTGAAGACTCTTCTATCTCGAGCACTATGAGAACTAGAGCTGGCACTTCTCTTTTAGGCATGGAAGGTCTTTCTGCGGGGGTAGCAAGATATAGGTCTGACGGTAATAGCTTTGCCACTATATTAAGCATGATAGGGAAAGATGCTGATTCTAATGTTTTATCTACTCCATCAATCATGACAATGGATAATGAGCAATCTTCTATTGTTGTAGGTCAAGAAATTCCAATAACGACCGGAGAAACTTTAAGCTCAACGAACAACAACCCCTTTAGGTCAATTCAACGTCAAGAAGTTGGTATTAAACTCCAAGTAAGACCACAAATAAATGAAGGAAATGCAGTAAAAATGCATATAAACCAGGAGGTTTCGAGTATTTTTGGTCCTTTAGGAGATATGTCCACAGACTTAATTACAAATAAGCGACAGATAGAAACAACAGTCTTAGTAGAGGATGGAGACACTATAGTCTTAGGTGGGTTGATAGATGATGATGTACAGGAATCAGTTAAAAAAGTCCCTTTACTTGGAGATATTCCGCTATTAGGTAGGATATTCCAATCAAGTTCAACCAGTAGAACTAAAAGAAATCTAATGGTCTTTCTCAAGCCAACTATAGTTAGAGATGCTGAGGATGTTAGAAATATAAGTAATAGAAAATATAACTATTTTGAAGCTATTCAAGAGCTACAAAAGAAAGAAGGTAATGAAATTCCTGATATGTCTATTATGCAAGAAATGATTCAAGAACCTGAAGGCAGTAATTAATCATGGTTTCAAAAGAAGTCCCTGGTCCTTCTGAAGAAGTGTCAGATTTACCTTACCGATATGCAAGGGAAAATCATGTCATAGCACAAGCAGTAGGCAATCATGTTAAGGTTCAATCTATTTCTTCCACCCCATTAGAAGTATTTTCTGAACTAAGAAACTTCTTTCAAAAACCCTTAGAAGTGGAGTGGCTAGATTCAAATGAATTCGAAAAAGAGCTTTCTAAATTTTATAGTGATTCAGCAACTTCTTCTTCCGAGTTAGCAGAAGGAATAGATGATGATTACGATCTTTCTATTTTAGCTGAAAATTTACCTAAAACAGCTGATTTATTAGACTCTGATAATGATGCTCCAGTAATAAAGCTAATTAATGCTATTTTATCAGAAGCAATAAAGTCTTCGGCTTCAGATATTCATATAGAACCTTATGAAGATCATTTATCAGTAAGATTTAGGATAGATGGGATACTTCGTGAGATCTTAAAACCTTCAGGTAGATTAACTCCAATGTTGAATGCAAGAATTAAAGTAATGTCTAATCTAGATATAGCAGAGAAGAGAGTTCCACAAGATGGAAGAATGTCTTTAAAGTTAGGCGAAAAGTGGATAGATATAAGGGTTTCTACTTTACCATCTAGCCATGGAGAAAGAGTAGTACTAAGAATCTTAGATAAAGCAGATACTAAATTTGGCTTAGATCAATTAGGCATGAGTACCCGTTCTTTGAAAGATTTTAAAAATCTTCTAAAGAGTCCTAATGGCATTATCTTAGTTACCGGCCCAACCGGTTCAGGTAAAACAACCACTCTATATGCAGGACTTAATCTACTTAATGATAAAACAAGAAATATATTAACTGTAGAAGACCCAATTGAATACGCCATAGAAGGAATAAGCCAAACTCAAGTTAACCCTAAGGTAGGAATGACATTTGCTAAAGGTTTAAGAGCTATCCTAAGGCAGGATCCAAACATTATTATGATTGGAGAAATCAGAGATCTTGAAACAGCTGAAATTGCTATACAGTCTTCTCTTACTGGTCACCTAGTACTTTCAACTGTTCATACAAACGACTCTATTGCAGCAATAACACGACTTAAAGATATGGGAGTTGAAACTTATTTGCTGGCCTCAACTATTAAAGGAGTTTTAGCCCAAAGATTAGTTAGAAAACTATGTATCAAATGTAGAGAGGAATATACTTTAGAAAATCAAGTTCAACATTTAAAGAAAGAATCAAAAATATTCAAACCTAAAGGTTGCGCTTCTTGTAATGAGACAGGTTTCTCAGGAAGGGTAGGTATCTTTGAACTATTCTTAGTAGATGAAGAGAGCAAAGAGTATATAAATGAAGAAAAAAGTGAAGATGAGATAGCTAAGCTAGTTTTTGCAGAAAATCACAGACTTTTCGAGTCTGGTTTAGATCTAGTTCAAGAAGGCATCACCTCTTTAGATGAAATTTTAAGAGTTACTAGGGAAGACTAAACATGGCTGCTTTTAACTATGTAGCTATTGACTCCAACGGAAATAAGGAAAAGGGAGTGATAGCTGCTGATAATATAGAAAATGCCAGGAGGGAGTTAAGAAATAGGAAACTAGCTCCTGTAAAAGTTTCAGAAGCTAATAAGCACCTATTTGCTAGATTCTTTCAAAGAAAAACAAGCTTAAAGAAGCTGGTGCTATTTACTAGACAAATGGCTACTTTAGTTTCAGGAGGCTTTGCAATAGATCAATCTTTAAAACTTGTAGGTGAACAAAGTCCAGCAGGAAGTTTTAAAAATCAAATTTTAACTTTATCATCAAGAATAGAAGAAGGTTTCAGTTTCACAGAAGCCTTAGAAGAATTCCCTCAATCTTTTGATCGATTATATATTTCTTTGATTTCAGCAGGTGAAACCTCGGGCGATATGTCGGGAATTTTAGAGAAGACTGCTTCATATCTTGAAAGGAGATCTAAAATTCAACAAGATATTTTGGGTGCTCTTATTTATCCAGCTGTGTTAATGATCTTAGCTTCTTTGATAGTAGGCCTACTGCTTATATTTGTAGTTCCAAATGTAATAAATCAATTTGATACTTTAAATCAAGAACTTCCTCTACTTACTAGAGCTTTAATATCATTTTCAGAATTTTTATCTGGCCCAGCTCTTTGGCTATTATCCGTTACTTTAATTATTATCCTTATCTCTTTAAGGTTTGTAAGTTTAAAAAAAATAAGATTTGTATTTGACCAGTATTCTCTCAAGCTCCCTGTTGTAAAGAAATTTCTTATTAATGCCAATTTATCCAGATTTACAAGCTCCCTGAGTATTCTTAGAAATAGTAATGTACCAATTATGCAAGCCCTAGATATTTCCGTTTCTACTATTTCAAATAGGTATCTCCAAGAGAAAATGAGTAAAGCTTTAAATAAAGTATCAGAAGGAGATTCTTTAGCTAAATCGCTTAAGAATGTTTCTGAGATACCACTTCTGGTAGTACAGATGATTGATAGTGGAGAGAGAAGTGGAGGTCTAGATGAGATGTTACTTAAGTCAGCTGAATATTTAGATGAAGAATTTCAACAATCTACCAAAATGGCTATGAATCTTCTTGAGCCTATGGTGGTTGTTATTATGGGTGTTATAGTTGCTTCTATTGTTGTAGCAATTTTACTTCCACTAATCCAAATGAATAATCTAAATTTTATAGGTTAATGATATGAAAATATTTATGAAAAATACCGTTATTAAAAGGCATGGTTTTAGTTTGATAGAAATTCTGTTAGTTCTTCTAATTATAGGACTTCTTTCAAGTTTAGTAGCCTATAACGTCCTTCCAAGTCAGGATAGAGCGATGGTAGAGAAGGCTAAAGCCGATATATCAATCATAGAAGGAGCTTTAGAGATGTATCGTTTAGAAAACTCTTCTTATCCGAGTCAGGAAGACGGTTTGAAAGTATTAGTTGTTGGAAAGACTGATGCATATGGATCAACGAAATCTTCAAGAAGTTATATCAGGAGACTATCAAAGGATCCTTGGGGTAATGATTATGTCTATTCTATCCCTGGAGAATATTCTGTATACGATCTCTTTTCATACGGAGCTGATGGAAAGAAAGGAGGGGAAGGACTAAACCAAGATATTGGGAATTGGGTAAAGGAAGTTGATTAAAAAGAAAATAGCTGGCTTTACTCTTATAGAGGTTTTGTTAGCTTTAGGCATTCTGGCTCTCGTAATGTCTGTTTCGTTAAAAATCTTTTCTTCTAATGCAATTAATGTAAGTAAATTAGAACAAAAAGCCATGTCTAGATTTGTAGCAGACAATATTTTGTCTACTACCGTTTATGAAGATGAACTTTCCTTTGAAAGAGGTTCAGATTTACAAGGCGGAATGGAGTATTTTTGGGAAAGAAAGGTTACTTTTATTGAAGACGGGAAATCAGTTCAAATTGACATAACAGTCTCAAGCCAACAAGGACTAGAGCTTTATAAATTACAAGGGTATAAAGTTCTAAGATGAATACAGGATTCAGTTTAATCGAGGTGCTAGTTTCTTTAGCAATTGTATCTTTAATAGCATTGATAACACTTTCTGGTCTTACTACTAGCCTAGACTTTAACAAAAGAACTTTAGATAGATCAGATTTTGTAAATAGCCTTGTAATTTTAGATAACTATATGAAAAAAGATTTTCAACAAACAATTAATCGTCTTTCACGGGATGCAAGGGGAAGCTATTTAAATCACTCATTTTTTGGTCTTAATCCCAGACAAGAAGGAGTCTTCTTGGCCTTTACAATCAATAGCGGAGATATTAGTCCTAATTTCCCTAAAGGAGGGCTCAGATTTATTGAATACATTATAGAAGAAGGCACTTTGAAGCGAGTAGAGTATTCCTATGCTGATCGAACCTTTGGTACCCCATATACAAGCCAATCATTATTAAAGAATGTTGAAGAGGTTAAGTTAAATTTTATTAAAGAAAATAGTACTTTAGAAGAATGGCCTGCAATGGACTGGATGGAAAACAATGGACTACCGAACATAGTAGAGATTTCTTTAAATATTAATAATTTTGGGTTAATTAACAGAAGATATCTTTTGACCGGAGAAGCCATTTGAAAAAATCTCATACAAAAAAGGGGAGTGCATTGATCATAGTGCTTCTTGTAGTTGCAATTTTAACTACAGTAGGAGTCAGCTCCATAGATCGTCTTCAAGCAGATATTTCTAGATCAACAGACTTTTCACTACGCATGCAGTCTCATTGGTATGCACTTGGACTAGAGTCGCGTGTTTCAGATTTCATTCGTGAAAGACAAAAAATTAGAAATTTCTCTAATCTTTTAATTCCTGATCAAGATATCCCCAGTATTCTTGTAACAATTGAAGGAGGAAACTTAGAAGGAAAACTCTTCGACTTACAAACTTGTTTTAACTTAAATAGCGTTGTTCGTTTAGACTCGCAGGATAGAAGAGTCATAAACCAAATTGGTGTTGATCAATATAGAGGTTTATTAAGTGAACTAGGCCTAGACGAGTATTCACAAGATCAAATAATTTATCCTTTAGTAGACTGGTTGGACTCAGATGATTTTGTACAAGATATCAATGGAGCGGAAGATGATTTCTATACTAGATTAAAGTCACCATATAGGGCAGCTAATCAACTTTTATATGATATTTCAGAGTTAAAAGATATAAAGAATTATTCTAGTGAATTAGTTTCTTGGCTATCTCCATATGTTTGCGTTATACCAGCTATGAGTATTGCTGGCATTAATATCAATGCTATTCAGAAAGATAAACCAGAAATATTAGTCATGCTAATGGGAGGCCAAATTTCTACTAGATCAGCATCTAATATATTGAATGATAGGCCTGTAGCAGGTTTTAGAGATCTAGTTGAATTCTTATCTCATCCAGAATTATTAGATCTTCAGATACCTCAAACTATAAAAGACCAAATTCTTACTGAATCTAATTATTATGTTCTTAAGACTAAGGTTCTTAATTATGGTTATCCTTTAGAAGTAGATTCTTTGATAAGTGTTAATGAAGTGGGACATGTTAAAGTTCTAAAAAGACAAGAAAGAGTTTTCTAATGAAAAAACTGTTTTATTTATACAACAACATTACCAATAAATTTTCCTGGCTAATTTGCAATGAAAAAAAAGAGATAGTAGACACAGGAGAAACTAATTCTATGACACATCTTGATACAAAGGATGTAGATAAAGTTTTTGGATTGCATTTAAGTATAGAACTTTTTTCCAAGATGATTGAAGTTCCTCCGGCTAGTGAAAACCAAATAACTAAGTCAATTCCTTTCCTATTAGAAGATAAGTTATTGAGACCTCTAGAGGATTATCACTTCATAACATCTAAAAGAAATGAAAAGGGTTATGTTCAAGTTTCTTTAGCACCAAAATCTTTTATGAATGATGTTGATGACTCAATCAGGGACAGCGAACATCCAGTTGTCGCGTTATCTTCCGTAGATAGTGCGATAGATATAGAAGATGGTCAGTGTGTTCTTAGTATATTTGATGATGTGTCATTTATTGTATTCGGGTCTCGTTGGCATTGGTGTGCAGATACTCAAACAATCCTAAGCTTTCTAGAAAAGGGAATGCAAGAATATGAATGCCAGCAATTAAGGGTTTTTACAAATAGAAAAAATAAAGAAGTAGACCTGTCTTCTTACACTAACGTTAAGCCGATTATTGAAACCTTTACTAGTGATACTGATTTTCTAACAAAGATAATAAAATTAATTTCTCCTAAAGTTAACCTTTTATCGGGGAAGTACGCTCCAAGAATTCAAATAAAAAAGCTTCTTAACCTTTGGCGTTACCCAATCTTAACTTTCTCATTAGTCTTGTTTTTATATTTTTCTCAGCTTGGTTTTACTATTATCCAAAACTATGTAACTTCTAATAGAATATTAGATGAATCCAGTAGACTTTATTTTGAGACATTTCCTGAAGAACCTAAGAATATAGATCTTAGTACTCTTCTCAACAAAAAGCTTCGGAGTGTTTCTTCGTTTTCTTCTGAACCTTTCTTACAAACATTAGCCAATGTAAGTAAAGTCGTTGCAGATAATGAAAGAACCTCTTTATTTTCAATATCTTATGATATTTCAAAAGCCCAATTTATTATGGAAGTTCAATGTCAGCAGTACGATGATCTTGAAGCCATTCAAGAAAGATTTTCTTCTGGAGGCTATCAAGTAGAAGTAGGGGTTTCAAAAAAAGTTGGTGAATCAGTTTTAAGTGAAATATATCTGAGTAAATCATGATAAAAAAATTTAGTAAACTAACTAGAGACGAACAAATTCTCTCTATCATCTTTTCTGCATTTATGCTCTTAGGAATTATTTTTCTCTTAAATTCATGGTTAACTTCACAAAAAAGCGACTCTCTTTTAGATTTAGAACTTCAAAAAGATTTGCTCAATAAGACTAAGAGAGCAGTTTTACTAAAATCTCAAATTAAGAATACTGAGAAAGTTTCATCTGGAAATATAAGTTCAACAATAAGCTCAATGGCTAGATCTTACAGTTTAACAATAGATAGAATTCAACCTTCAGATAAAGATGAGGTAACTGTTTCTATAAATAATGCAAAATTCATAGATTTATATAATTGGTTAATTAAACTAGAAAAGGATAGCGGTATTTCTCCAGTAAAAGTGTCTATAAGAAAGAATTCTTCAAGATCTAACTTATCAGGAGTAAAAGCTCAAATAGTTCTCAGGTCGCTCTAAATATGATGATAAGGTATTTTTTATTAAGTGCCAGTACTATTATTTTATTACTTATAATTACATTTCCTATGAGGGGAGTGGTTAAATTATCCGAAGTTGATAATATCTTTATAGCTCAAGAAATTTCAGGGTTTTGGTGGGATGCTCAGTTTAAAAATACTTATCTAGTTTCCAAGAAATTAGGTAACTTAAGCATTAAATTAGATCCATCTTTATTACCTAGAGGACAATTAGGGTTTGATCTTGAACTGGTAGGTCCAGAACTAAATTTAGATGGAAAGGTTGGTATATCTCTATTTGGAAATTACGCTGTAGAACATCTAAATATTTCATATAAACCTTTAAAGAAGATTAGTTCAAGCCAAGTAATATCTCAAACTCTATCTTCTTTTAAAGGACATATTGATTATATATATTTTAATAATAGTGGTTGTCTAAATAGCTATGGAGAGGGTAAGGGAGAGCTATTAGATGATTTTGGAATTTTTACTAGGAATTTAGCTTTGGATATTAACTTGCGATGTAAAGAACAATCTTTAGAACTAAGATTTGCTTCTTTAAGATCAAGTCTTTTAGAAGGAGAGATTATTATAACTCCTAATTTTGAATATAACTTGGAAGCAAGATCTCAACGTATAAGCAGAAAGATTAGAGAATTAAGTAAGCTAAATTTTAAATCTGAACCAGCACTTAAAGTTTCTGGAAGATTATCTGATCTGATTGATTACTTATAACCTAGATGCATAATTGAGTATATGTGTGGAAGATTTGCATTAAGAAATCCTCAGCAGGTTAAAGAAAAACTTAGTATAAGCACTTCTGTAGAACCAAGATACAACATTGCTCCTGGACAGAAAGTCCTAGTAACTGATAACAATACCCATTTTATTAAATGGGGATTTACCCCTTACTGGGCTGAAAAACCCTTTAATTTAATAAATGCAAGAGCAGAAACTCTTGCTGAAAAACCTTCTTTTAAGAATTCTAGTAGATGCTTAATACCAGCAGATGGATGGTATGAATGGAAAGAAACAAATGGTAAAAAAATTCCCTATTTTCTTCATTTAGAAGATAAAACTTTTTACTTTGCAGGGGTTTATGGTGGATATAGAGGTGAGGTAGGTTGTGCCATAGTGACCACCGATGCCTCTTCTAATTTACAAAATGTACATACAAGAATGCCTTGTATCATTAAAAGTGATGAACATAAGTTTTGGTTAGAAGGAAAAGATATAAATACCTTGGACACTTCTATTGGAGAAAGAATTAAATTTTTTGAAGTATCTACTTATGTTAACAATCCTCAAAACGATAATGAGAGATGTATTGAAATATAAAACTTTGAATTATTTAACAGCAAGATAAGCTAAGACTGCTCTTTTAGCTTCTGCAATAAATCTAGATCCAATGAAGCCTTCTTTTCGGTATCCAAGAGATAAAATCGCGAAGGCAATCTCTACAGCTAAAGATATTGTTTCCCTAGACTGCCCTTTTTTTTGTTCAACAAGAATATTTGAAAAGCTATTTGTCATTAATTTAGTATTTTCTAGATTGATTTGTTCCGAACCTGGTAATTGATTTAATTCCAGTATTAAGATACCTGCACTTTTATTCTGATTAATATAGATGGCGATAACATCAATCAACACATTAATATACCAACCTAAATCATAATCTTGTTCATCTAGAATATTGGATTTGTAGAGTTTTATTATTTTTTCTTCATGTTTTTTAAGCAAAGCAAAAAGAAGAGCAAGGGTAGTAGGAAAGAACTTATAGAGAGTTGGCCTTTTAATATCAGAAATCTTTGCTATTTCTTTGATAGTGACAGAGTGTATATCTCGATCTTGAAGAAGGGATTCAGCGGATTCTAGAGCTGTATTAAATTTTATCAGACTTCTCTTTTGCTTTGGTTTCTTAAACAGAAAAGGATTTAAACTCATAAAAAAATATTAAATTGATTAAAAAATTGTAGACTACATACTTAAAAAACACACCTAATACTCATGAAAACTTCAAAAAAATATCTAGTTTTATTCTTAAGCTCTATTATATTTAACTCAGTTCTTGCTAATGATGAGGATGATCTTTTGCTTTCTATCTTTAATGAAGATTGGATTTATCTTCTAGAACAGAACCCAGTCTATGCAACTTCTTTAGGAGAAAAAGGGTTTGAATCTAAATGGAAAAATCTTAGCTTAGAGTCCTTTGAACAAAGAGAACAACATACTGTTCAGGTAATTAATAGACTCAACAGGATAAAAACAGAAGAACTCTCAGAAGATAACAAATTAAATTTTAGACTCTTTAAACAAAAGAAGATTGAAGAGTTAGCTATTAAAAAATTTGATCATCACCTTTTACCCTTTAATCATAGAGGAGGAATTCAATTAGCTCATGAATCTACTGAATCTTTAAAGCTGAGTTCCCTGAAAGATTATCGAGATTGGTTAGAACGAATAAAGAATCTAGATATAAATATTGAACAAACAATTATTCTAGCTAGGCAGGGTATGAAAGAAGGGTTTGTTGCACCTAGAGTACTTATGGAGAGGGTCTACAGACAAATCCAAATTCAAAGCAAGAGTAGTGTAGATAAACATCCTTTTTTAAAGGTATTTAAAGAAATGCCCAATTCGATAGCTCAACAAGAAAGAGAACAACTTATGAATGAAGCTCAGCAAATAATTCTTAATAAAATTATTCCTGCTTACAAAAAACTAGATACTTTTTTTGTAGATGAATATCTTCCCTCAGCAAGATCAACTGTTGGAATTTATGACACTCCAAATGGAAAAGACTACTACGAATTAATAGCAAATATTTTTACAACAACGAATATGACACCAGAACAGATTCATAACCTTGGACTTAATGAAGTTAAAAGAATAAGAAAGGAAATGATGTCAATTATAGAAGATCTTAATTTTGATGGAAATTTTCAAGACTTCTTATCTTTTTTACGGACTGATGATAGTTTTTATTATCAATCTCCAGATGAGCTGTTTAGAGATTACTTAGCTATAGCAAAAAGAATAGATCCTGAATTAACTAAACTATTTAAGACTTTACCTCGAACCCCCTATGGATTAAGACCAATTCCTATTGAATCAGCTCCAGATACCACAACAGCCTACTATATGCCGCCATCTCCAGACGGAACTCGACCTGGATATTATTATGTTAATTTGTATAAACCTGAAACTAGACCTAAATTTGAGATGGAAGTTTTAACTGTTCACGAAGCAATGCCAGGTCATCATCTACAAATCTCCTTAGCTCTTGAAAAGGAAGATTTACCCATGTTTAGAAGAACAAGTCCTTACACTGTGTTTGTAGAAGGATGGGGTCTATACAGTGAAGTACTAGGGTACGAATTAGGTCTTTATAAAGACCCTTATTCCAGGTTTGGACAGTTAACCTATGATATGTGGAGAGCTGTAAGATTAGTTGTAGATACTGGCATCCATTTTTTTGAATGGGATAGGCAACGAGCAATAGACTTCTTTATGCAAAATGCTGGAAAATCAAAATTAGATATCATTAATGAAATTGATAGATATATTAATTGGCCCGGACAAGCTTTAGCTTACAAAGTTGGACAACTAAAACTATTAGAGTTAAGAGCAAGGGCAGAGGAAACATTAGGAAATAAATTTAATATAAGGGAGTTTCATGATGCTCTCTTGAAAGAAGGGGCTTTGCCTCTCAATGAAGTTGAAACGATAGTAAACAACTATATAAACCAAAATCAGTGAAAGCTTTCTTTACTAGAAAGAATATAAGTATTGTTGGGGGAATTATGATCCTTATTGCAGGCAATTCTCCAGCAACAATCCTTCCCTTCATAGTAGGAACACTAGAAGATGGGTTTAGCTTAAGTAGATCTCAAGTAGGATTGATTGTTTCTAGTGAACTTCTATCTATAGCTTTCAGTTCTATATTATTTGGTTCATTAATAACGAAGCTTAATCTTAAGCTTACATCCTTCCTGGGGCTTTTATTAATTATTGGATCTTATCTTTTCAGTTCAACTATAGAAGATCACTCTATTCTCCAGTTAACGAGAATAATCTCAGGAATAGGCAGTGGACTTCTCATTGCAACCGGTCATAATATTTTATCTTCTTCAAAGAACCCTGATTTCTCTTATGCAGCTTTCACTCTTGCAGCCAGTTTATGCGGAGCTACCTTTGTTAGAATAGCCGGAATTACTTCTGAAGAAGGTGGCTATCAATACCTTTTTTCTACTTTTGGATATATTTTTCTATTTTTTACTACTGCTTTAATTTTAATTAATACCAGTATTCTTAAACCAATTACAAAAACTTTATCTGATGAATCAAGCAAGACACCAGTGGTAGTTTTATTAATTTTAGGAGTAATTTTCTTTTCATTACCTTCGGGAGGCATGTGGGCATTTAATGAAAGATTAGGAATAGAGATAGGTTTAGCACAATCAGAAATTGGAATCGTATTATTTTATTCCTTAATAGCCGGGCTTTTAGCTCCAGTATTGGTCTGGTCGATTGGAAGCAGTTATGGTAGGAAAAAACCTCTTTTAATATGTCTATCTTCCATACTATCTTGCTTTTTCTTAATTCTGCTAACTATGGATAAATTTTATTACTGGATTGGTAATATATTATGGAATTTTACTGTAACTGTTGCAGTAATATATGTTTTAGCTGCTGCTGCACACCTTAGTAAAGATGGAAAATTGGCTTCTTGGATCAATGCCGTCTCTTTGCTTTCTCAAGCTTCTGCTCCTTTACTTTTTGGTTTTATTTTAACTAATTTATCTTTTATTTACTTATTACCTTTTTTAGCTATTTCTTTATCTATTTCTATTTTATGTATTTTATTTACGAAAAATAGATTAGATGAAGCCATTTAAAAAAACTGCCTTTTTAAGTCTATAATATCTGTACTAAAAGCATGAATGAATTAAATTTAGAAAACTATTGGATGCCATTTACTGGCAATAAAGCCTTTAAAGCAAACCCTAGATTATTAGTTGAAGCAGATGGAATGTACTACAAATCTAGTGAAGGAAAGAAGATTCTGGATGGAATATCAGGGTTGTGGTGCTGTAATGCTGGACATTGTCATCCACATATAGTTAAAGCTATTCAAGATCAGATAGCTACTATGGATTATGCAACTGCCTTCAATATGGCACATCCTAAAGTTTTTGAATTAGCTACAAAGATAGCTTCAATTACCCCTGAAGGACTTAATAGAATATTTTTTGCTAATTCAGGATCTGAAGCTGTGGATACTGCGATGAAAGTTACCCTAGCTTACCACCTTAGTAAGGGAGAAAACCAAAGGACAAAATTTATTTCGAGAGAGAAGGGTTATCACGGAGTAAATTTCGGAGGAACTTCAGTTGGAGGTATACCCAATAATAGAAAATTTTTTGGTTCTTCATTTAATGATCTTAATTGTTTATCAAATACTTGGGATCCAGAAAATATGTCTTTTTCAAAGGGTCAGCCAAAATGGGGGAAACATTTTGCTGATGAATTAGAGGTTTTTTTACAAGAGCATGACTCTTCTACAATAGCAGGAGTTATTATAGAGCCAGTAGTAGGTTCTGGTGGAGTAATCATTCCTCCTGAAGGCTATTTAGAAAGAATAAGAGAAATATGTACTAAACATAAAATTATTTTAATCTTCGATGAAGTTATTACTGGGTTCGGTAGAGTAGGGGCTGCTTTTGCTTCAGAAAGATTTAATGTTACTCCTGATATTATTACAATGGCAAAAGGCCTAACGGGTGCAGCCGTACCAATGAGTGCAGTTGCTTTTCACGATGATATTTATACTCAGATAATTTCTAATTCTGAAGAAGTTATAGAACTTTTTCACGGATATACTTACTCTGGGCATCCTGTTGCTGCTGCAGCGGGTATTGCTAGTTTAGAAGTTTATGAAAAAGAGGGGTTATTTGAAAGAGCAAGAGATCTAGAGCCTTATTTTGAAGAAGCAATACACAGTCTTCAAGGAGAAAACTCTATACTAGACATTAGAAATATAGGACTAATGGCAGCTGTACAATTTTCTTCAGATGATAAGCCTTCTACAGAGAAGGCAAGCAAAGTTTTTCTTCACTGCTATGAAAATAACGTATTAGTAAGATTCTCAGTTGATTATTTAGTCTTATCACCTGCTTTAATAGCAGAAAAGCAACATATTGATAAAATAGTTTCCACAATTAGAGAAGCTATAAGAAGTCTATAATTACTTATTAAATCTATGTCTAATCCTGAGTGGTTTGAAAAGACTATCGGCTTTCAAGCAGAATCAAGGTCTGTAAGAGTAGGCGATGTAAATATTAATTATTTAATTTGGGGAAACGATCCTAAACCTTTTCTTTTTTTTATACATGGCTATTGCGCTCACGCTCATTGGTGGGATTTCATTGCTCCTCATTTCCTAGATAGTTTTAATGTTATAGCAATTGATCTTTCAGGTATGGGAGATAGTGGTCATAGATCAGTTTATTCACAGGATCTTTATTCTGATGAAATTCAGGCTGTTTGTTCTCAGGAAGAAGTTAAATCTGCAATTTTTTTAGCACACAGCATGGGTGGTTCTATAGCAGTAAATGCAGCAGCTAGATATCCTGATTTATTTGAATCCTTAATATTAATCGACTCTATAGTTGTCGTACCTCCCGATAAAATTAAAGATTTTTCTTCGAGAAAATCAACCTGGAGACAAGATTTTTTTTACGACAGTTTAGATGATGCAATTAAGAGCTTTAGATTAATACCCCCTCAGCCTTGTAAGAATGATTTTTTAATTCAACATATAGCTAATTTTTCTTTCAGAGAAAAAGATAATACCTGGAAATTGAAATCAGATGGAAAAATCATGAAAACATATGATTCTCAAGATTTAACACAAGGTTTTATGGACCTAAAATGTCCTATTTATCTGGTATATGGTTTAATGAGCCAAATTTTTTCACAAGAATTATTGGACTATACTGTTTATGTTGGGAATATTCCTCAAGAAAAGATTATTGGAATACCTGGCGCTATGCATCATGTTTTTATTGATGAGCCAATACTATTTATTGAAGCAGTTAAGAAATTAATAAATGGAGGAGAGACTAGTGACTAAAGGACCAGAAGGGCAAATAAAAAAGATTATGAATGGTTTTGCTAAACACAAGTATATTTGTAGTGAGCAATTAGCAACGGCAGTCTATTTAGCTACTAAATTAGAAAAACCAATACTCGTTGAGGGTCCTCCGGGAGTTGGAAAAACTGAATTGGCTAATACTGCATCTCTTTTTTATAAGAAATCTTTATTAAGACTACAGTGTTATGAGGGTTTAGATGAATCAAAGTCTTTATATGAATGGAGATATGGGAAACAACTTCTTTATACACAAATTTTAAAAGAGCAGATGCAAGAAGTGCTTGGGGGAGCTAAAGGACTGAAGAACTCTTTGAATAGGCTATTAAAATTTGAAGACATCTTCTTTTCAGAGGAATTTCTTGAATCAAGACCTCTTTTACAAGCATTAACTTCTGAAAAGGGTTCCGTTTTATTGATAGATGAAGTTGATAAATCAGATGAAGAATTTGAAGCACTTTTGCTAGAGATTCTATCAGAGTTCCAAGTATCAATTCCAGAATTAGGAGTTAGGAAAGCAAAAGTTAAACCCTTAGTCATTCTAACAAGCAATAATAGTAGAGAGATAGGAGATGCACTAAAAAGGAGATGTTTACATTTATATATTCCTTTTCCGGATGTAAAACTGGAAAGAAAGATTCTTGAAGCTCGAGTTCCTGAAATCAATGCTTCTTTAAGAAACCAGTTAGTCAGTTATGTTCAAAGCATCAGAACTCTAGATCTTAAGAAACTTCCGGCTATTAGCGAAACAATTGATTGGGCAAAAACACTGATTTTGTTAAATGCCAAAGAATTAGATCCACAATTAGCTAAAGATACCTTAAATGTTTTACTTAAATACCAACAAGATATCGAAATTGTTACTAAAGAGATTCCAGGCTTTATATCTTCTGCAGCTGGTTAAACTTGCATGGATAGAGTTTTAACTGATTTTGTTAAAGTATTAAGAAATGCAAACGTCGAAGTGTCTCCAGCAGAGACAATGGATGCTATCTCTGTTATTGATGCTATAGGTTATGCAAACAAAAAATTATTAAAGAGGTCATTAGCTGTTGCTCTTCCTAAAACTTTAGAAGAGAAACAACAGTTTAGTAAATGTTTTGACGCGTTCTTTTCAGAAGATTTTAATAAAGAAACTAAAGAAAAAGAACAACCTTTTAATGATATATCCTTAAATTCAGATCTAGCAAAACATCTAAAAGAAGATTCACAAGCAGAGTTAATGTTAGCTATAGAAAAAGCAGCAGAAAAGAGTGAAATAAGAGAGATTAAATACTTTACTCAAAGGTCTGTTTTTACTAGAAGAATACTAGAAGAAATGGGAGTGGGTGACTTAGAAAACGAACTTATGCAGATTGGGGCAATGAATAGCAATAGCCTTCCTACCGAAACGGAACAACAGATGAGAAATTACCTGAATAATTTAAGAGAAGTAGTTTCTGATTATGTTCAAGAACAGTTTTTATTACATGGAGATGTTTCTGGCGAGAAACTTAGAGAACAGATATTTAGATCAATGAATATGGCTCAAATAGACAGGTCTTATTTACATGAAGTTCATTCCTTGGTAAGAAAAATGGCAAAAAAATTAGTAAATATGTATTCGAGAAGAAAAAAAAATTATAGAAAAGGTAAATTAAACGTCAGGAAAACTATTCAAAAGAATTGGTCAAATCAAGGAATTTTATTTAACTTAAGATGGTCATATAAGAAAATAGATAAACCAAAAATTATTGTTTTATGTGATGTGAGTGGTTCAGTTGGAGCATATTCTAGGTTTATGCTTATGTTTCTATTTAGTTTAACTGAAGTTATTTCAAAAATAAGAGCTTTTGTTTTTTCTTCTCATTTAGGAGAAGTTACAGAACATTTTAAAAAGGGACATCTTGAACCAGCTATTGAAGATGCCCTAAGTAAATATGGTGGAGGATCTACTGATTACGCACAAGCTCTTTCTGATTTAACTAGTCTTTGTATGGACGATATTGATAAAAAAACTACTGTAGTTATTTTGGGTGATGCTAGGAATAATTTTGGACCTGAGAAAGCACATTTACTTAAAGGAATATATGAAAGAGCTAAACAGGTCTTTTGGCTTAACCCTGAGGGAAAATATCGTTGGGATACCGGTGACTCTGTTATGAAAACCTACTCAGCTTATTGCACAAAAGTATTTCAATGTGGCAATATTGATCAGTTAGAAAGAGTTATATCTACCCTATTAAGGACAGCAATTTAAATAGCTGTATAACCTCCATCAATAGGAATAAAAGTTCCTGTAATAAATTGAGCTTCTTTTGAGCATAAGAAATAAATTAATTCTGCGATTTCTTCAGGTTGAGAAAATCTACCGAGAGGTGTTTGTCCTTGTAGTAAAACCTTTGTTTCTTTATCAGATAAAACGTTTTTAGTCATATTGGTTTCGACTACTCCTGGTCCTATACAGTTAACTCTAAGCCCTTGACTTGCATAATCTAAAGCTGCAGCTTTAGTTAAACCCACTACACCATGTTTACTAGCTGAATAACCTGAGGTGGTGGGATTAGCAACTACCCCCAGTACAGAAGAAAGGTTAACTATGCTTGCAGGTGCATTTTTTAGTAATAAAGGAATGAGATATTTCATTAAATAAAATGTTCCGGAAAGATTAATATCTATAACTCTTTTCCATTGTTTATTTTTATATAGATGTACTGGTTGTGGTTCTGGGCTTATACCTGCTGAGTTAATTAAAACAGATGAATTATTAAACAATCTTTCTATTTTTTTTGAGCCCTTTTTTACTTCTTTAGCCTTACTAATATCTAAATTTATAGCAATTCCTTTATTATCAATCTTATGTAAAGTTTTCTTTAATTCTTCTTGGTTTATATCTATACAGCAAACAGAGTAACCAGCTTCATAGAAACGCTTAGCTGTAGCTCTCCCTATGCCTGATCCAGCTCCTGTAATAATTGCCTGTGGTTTGTAAGATTTCTTTACCATAAAATAGGTGTATGCATTTTCAAAAGAAGTATATCTTAAATTAAAAACATGTCAGATAAGGAAATTTTAAAAGCTGATTTTGAATTAGGGTTTACCTACACAAGAAGTACTGGCCCAGTTATTGGACATTTTTTAACTGAATTACAGAAATGTAAGATATATGGAATAAAAGGCTCTGATGGAAAGGTTATTGTTCCTCCTGCTGAATATGACCCTGTTACTGGAGAAACACTGAAAGAATTTATTGAAGTATCAGATATTGGAAAGGTAAAAACTTGGGTGTGGGTAAATCAACCATTAGAAAAACATCCTATTCAAGCTCCCTTTGCTTGGGCACTTATACAGTTAGAAGGAGCTGATACTAATTTTCTGCATGCAGTTAAAGTCAAGAAAGAAAAGATAATGAAAAATAATATGAAGGTGAAAGCAAGTTGGGCACTTCCTCCTAAAGGGAATATAACTGATATAAAATATTTTGAACCTATTTAAATAGTTCTATGAGTGAAGAAAAGATTCTTGAATTTGAAGCACCTATATATTTCAAATACAGTTACACCGCTGGAAAAACAACTACAAGTTTTCTAAATTCTATTAAAAAAGGAAAACTGGTCGGTCAAAAATGTCCAAAGTGTAGAGGAGTATACGTACCCCCAAGAGGTTCATGCCCTAAGGATGGAGTAGCTACAGAGGAGGAGATAGAGCTACCAGATATTGGCACAGTGGAGTCTTTCACAATAAATTATTTACCTATACCTGGAGGAGCTGTCGATCCTCCTTATGTTTCAGCAAATATTATTCTTGATGGTGCTGATCTAGCTTTTATGCATATAGTGGATGGTATAGATCACTCAGAGGTTCGTGTCGGTATGAGAGTAAAAGCGCATTGGAAACCAAAAAATGAATGGAAGGCTAGCTTAGAAAATATTGCTTATTTTCAACCTATAGATGAACCTGATTTACCACTAAATCACTTATCAGATGAGAAGAATGCGTGAAGTAGCAGTTATAGCATATGCACAAACGCCCATGACAAGGGATGCAGGTGCTCAAAATGAAGTTGAACTCATCATGCAAGTAGTACATCAAGCTTTAGATGAAGTAAAACTTAACCAAACGGATATAGATTTTACTTGTTCTGGAAGTTGCGATTATTTACAAGGGGTTACTTTTGCTTTTGTGGATGGTTTAAATGCCGTGAGTTCCGTCCCTCCTATAAATGAGTCACATGTTGAAATGGACGCTGCTTGGGCTTTGTACGAGTCTTGGTTAAAGATTCAAATGGAAGAAGCCGATGTTGCGCTGGTTTATGGTTTTGGTAAATCTTCTCCAGGAGAATTACGTAGCATCATGACATTACAACTAGATCCTTACTATTTAGCTCCTTTATGGCCTGATAGCGTAAGTTTAGCTGCTTTACAAGCTAAAGCTATGATTGATAACAAGATGATTACTGAAGAGAGCATGGCTAAAGTAGTAAAAAGAAGTAGAAAAAATGCAAAATCAAATCCAAATAGCCAATTATCAGGAGATTTTTCAATAGGTGATTTATTAAGCGAGCCAATTTTTGTTTCGCCTTTAAGAAAACACGATTGTTCTCCTATAACTGATGGTGCCTCAGCAATTATTTTAGCTACTAAAGAAAAAGCTCTATCTTTATGTAGAAATCCTGCTTTTATTACTTCAATTGACCATAGAGTTGAAACAGCTCAGTTTGGTTATAGAAATTTAACATCTTCTCCAAGCATACAAAAATCTTCAGAAGTTATAAATCTAAGTGACTATTCGATTGATGCAGCTGAGCTTCATGCCCCTTTTAGTCATCAAGAACTACTTTTGATTAAGGAATTACAACTTAATGAGGAGGTCTCAATAAACAAGTCGGGCGGTGTTTTGGCTGGGAATATTATGATGTCAGCAGGTTTAGATAGGATAGGCAGTATGTTTAATCTAATTAAATCAGGAAAAGTTCGTACAGGTTTAGCTCACGCAACTTCTGGACCATGTTTGCAACAGAACATGCTAATAATAATGGAATCAAAAAATGAGTGAATTAGCTGCCGTAGTAGGAATGGGACAAACTAAACACTCTAGTAAAAACGGAGAAGTTTCTATTGCTGGATTGGTAAGAGAATCAGCAGAAAAAGCTTTACTAGATGCTGAACTTGAATGGGAAGATATAGACGCGGTTATTCTTGGAAAAGCTCCAGATATGTTTGAAGGAGTTATGATGCCAGAGCTTTATTTAACAGACGCTTTGGTAGCAAATAATAAACCTATTTTAAGAGTTCATACTGCGGGAAGTGTAGGAGGCAGTACAGGCATTGTTGCAGCTTCCTATATTCAAAGTGGAATGTTTGAAAGGGTTTTAGTCTCGACTTTTGAAAAACAGTCTGAATCTAATGCAATGTGGGCACTTTCTACAACAGTTCCATATGCACCTCTTATCAATGCAGGTGCTGGAGGCTATTTCACTCCTTATATGAGAGAGTATAAAAGAAGATTTAATGTTCCCGAACATATTGGAAGAATAGTTGCAGTTAAAGATAGACTAAATGCTTTAAAAAATCCCTATGCTCATTTACATATCCCAGATATTAATTTAGAAATGGTAGAAAAATCACCGATGTTATGGGATCCATTAACCTTCTTAGAAAGCTGTCCTTCCTCTGATGGAGCTTGTTCTCTTGTAATTTCATCTGAAAGATCTGTAACAGATAATCAATTACCAGCCTGGATTCATTCTACTTCCATGAGATCTGAACCAACTATGTATGCTGGTAGAGATGCAGTAAACCCTCAAGCTGGAAGTGAATGTGCCAAGGATGTATATAAAAAAGCTGGTATAAAAGATCCAATAAAAGAAATTGATTGTGCAGAAATATATGTTCCTTTCAGTTGGTACGAACCTATGTGGTTAGAGAATCTTCTGTTAGCTGATATAGGACAAGGCTGGTTAATGACGGAGAAAGGTCATACTTCTCTTGAAGGAAAATTCCCAGTAAACATGTCTGGAGGTGTATTATCTTCTAATCCTATAGGAGCATCAGGCTTATTAAGATTTGGGGAAGCAGCTCAACAAGTTAGAAATAAAGCTGGTGAATACCAAGTACAAGGTGCTAAATTAGCTCTTGGACATGCCTTTGGAGGAGGGGCTCAATTTTTTGCTATGTGGATAGTTGGTGCAAATAAACCATAAGGAGAAATTATGAAATATATATCTTTAATTCTAAGCCTTTTGTTATTCATGAGTTCAGTGGGTAGTCATAGTCTTAAAGAATCTATAGAAAGTGATACAAGAGATCTTGAAAATAAAAAAAGAGATATTTATCGTCACCCATATGAAACTCTAAATTTCTTTGGCATCAAATCAGACATGATAATAGTAGAGTTAAATCCTGGTGGTGGATGGTACACAGAAATATTAGCGAATTTTATTCATGAACCTGGAACTTTAATTACTGCTCAAGGTGATTACTACATGGATCGGTTTAAGAAGAAAATAGAAAGCAGTTCCATCTATGAAAAAGTAAAGATAGTGCCTCTCAATTCAAATCTTGCTGAAGAGAATACAGTAGATGCGGTACTTACTTTTAGAAATTTACATAATTGGTTAGGTCCTCAGATGGATTTAATTTTTAGTAATACCTATAAAGCTCTTAAACCGGGAGGAAAGTTTGGTGTAGTAGAACACAGAGCTAAACCTGGTACTGACTTGGAAATGATGAAGAAAAGTGGATATGTTACAGAGGATCATGCCATTGAAACTGCTATTAAACATGGCTTTAAATTAGTAGACAAATCGG
>CAJWPI010000026.1 GCA_913045055.1 uncultured Gammaproteobacteria bacterium
AGTTTTAGGAGAATATTATGACAGAACCAATTGAAACGGCTGTACATACGCACATAAATTGTTGGAATGACGGAGATAGAGACAAGTGGCTAAGCGCATGGCACCCTGATGTCATCTTTCAAGACCCTGTAGGCAGCAAGGAAAAGAATGGAATAGTTGCCATAGAAAATACTTGGGATAAGGCTTTTCAAGCAGGGCATAGTTGGAATTTAGAACCCGTTTTTATGTCAGTGTGTGGTGATCAAGTAGCGGTTCACTATATCAACCATGGCAACTTGGACGGCAATATTTTTGATCTAGAATCTATTGAAATCTATTGGATTGGTGATTGCGGAAGAATTGTCCGCTGTCATACGTATTTTAATCCATCTGAAGATCAGGTTTTAGATCCGTGGTTTACACCAGGTTGGAATGAAGAAGATTAATTTGAAATCAAAATTTCAAAAATTCACTGATCAATGGTCTCCAAAAGTTATAGAGGAAATGAATGACTACCAGTTTAAGCTTGTAAAAATTGAAAATGATTTCACTTGGCATAAACATGAAGATACTGATGAAGCTTTTTTTGTCATCGAGGGCAAGATGGGAATCGAGCTTGAGGATGAAACTATTGAATTAAATGAAGGCGAAATGATTGTCATTCCAAAAGGAAAAAAACACAAACCTTATGCGAATAAAGAAGCTAAAATTATGTTAATTGAACCCAAAGGTGTCACCAATACCGGAGACATAAGGAATGATTTTACCGCTGAAAATGATCAATGGATCTAACAAATAAATAAGGGGTAGGGTTATTTCTACTCAGTTACAGCAAGGCGAATCTAATCGTTACACGGGGTTAAGAGAAGTCAAAAAAATTAAAGAACCATATCGATTTGAAAAATAATATTATCTCCGCTTTCGGTGCATTTTTATGTATTTCTGTACTTGCATATCTTAATTCTTTCGATGAAGGCAATTTATGGTTAATACCGCCATTTGGGGCAAGCATGGTTTTAGTTATGGCAGCTCATGAAAGCCCCTTAGCCCACCCAAAAAACGTTTTATTTGGTCATATATTGTCTGCCCTTTCAGGAGTCTTTGTTTACGCAATATTAGGTCTTTCATTTCTCAGCGTAGGCTTGGCGGTTGGACTGGCAATATTCTTAATGATGACAACCAAAACCGTTCACCCGCCTGCTGGGGCCAACCCCATTATTGCTGTTCTTGGAGCAAAAGAGATGGGCTTTATACTAATGCCAGTTGCAGTAGGAGCGTCTTTTATAGTTTTGTTTGCAATTATTTATAATAAATTATTAAAGCGGAAATACTTCACTTTTAAGGATTGGAAGCAGGTCCTTTAACGAAAGGCACGACAGAAGAACAGCCCACATCAGTTAACTAAACTAAGGAGAAAAAACAAATGCCAGAAATGGCATTATTGGGGTGGTTCCACACTATAGCGGGAGTTGCAGCAGTATTGAGTGGGCTTTATACAATATTTAAATATAAGGTGATTTCTCTAGAAGAATTTACTGGAAAACTCTATTTGTTCATAACATTAATTGTAGCCGGTTCTGCTTTAGGGATTTATAACCAAGGGGGTTTCGGCTTAGCCCATATACTTGCTGTGCTTGCCTTAATTGCCCCTTTAGGAATTGCTACCCAGATTCTTTGGTTAAAGAACGTACAGTTGACACATGGGTTTGTTTTTGAAATAGTCAATTATACAACTTGAAAAATTATTCAAGAGACTGAAAGGCGGGGGAATTCCGGAAGAGAACCACCAAGAAGAGTAATTCTCAATCAAGCCTGCTCATTGATAATTGAGGGGTATTTAATTATGAAGTTTACAGAAGTAGAGCTACCATCAAACAGAAGGTTTGGGGTCTTCTTTACATCAGTATTTTTCCTATTTTCAGGATACTTCTTCTGGTTGCAATACATCAATTTAAGTACTGTTTTTTTTATTATGGCGACCGCCTTTGGTCTAGTCACCCTCATTAACCCAAACCTTCTTTTACCTTTGAATAAAATGTGGATGCTTTTCGGGTTGTTGCTTGGAATGATTATTAGCCCGGTCGTATTGGGTGTGTTATTTTTTGGCTTGTTTACTCCCATGGCTATAGTTATGCGTTTAATAGGAAGAGACGAGTTGAGATTAAAAAAATATAAAACAGATACGTTTTGGAAGCAGAGAAGCGAAGCAGACCAAAGCAGCGAATCTTTTATACAACAATACTAATGCCAGACAACAAATGGAACTTCTAAAAGAGCTGTGGGCGTTTTTAAAATTCCGAAAAAAACTTTGGTTAGCCCCCATTATCATGTGTATGCTAGTTCTTGGTGGGCTGCTAATTTTAGCCCAAGGCTCTGTTGTTGCCCCGTTTATCTACACCCTATTTTAAGATCAAATGCTTTGCATACTTGGAATATCAGCCTTTTATCATGATAGTGCTGCCTGCTTGATATGCGATGGTGAGGTAGTGGCCGCAGCTCAAGAAGAGCGCTTTTCAAGAAAAAAACATGATGCTCAGTTTCCGTCACAGGCCATACAGTATTGCCTAAGCGAAGCGGCCATTACACCCCTTGAGATAGACCATGTTGTGTTTTACGAAAAGCCGTTTGTTAAATTTGAAAGGTTGCTTGAAACGTATTTGGCTTTTGCTCCTAGAGGCTTTAAAAGTTTCATAGCAGCAATGCCCCTCTGGATAAAAGAGAAACTATTTCAGAAATCAATTCTGGTGAAAGAATTACAAAAAATTCTTGGGGAAAATATTTCGTGGGGGGAAAAGATGTTGTTTTCAGAACACCACCTTTCACATGCGGCAAGTGCATTTTATCCTTCGCCTTTTGAGAGAGCAGCAATACTAACACTGGATGGTGTTGGTGAGTGGACAACTACCTCGCTTGCTGTAGGCAATAGCAAAGCGCTTAAGGTCATGAAAGAAATTCACTTTCCTCACTCCCTTGGACTTCTTTATTCAGCATTTACTTATTACACCGGGTTCAGGGTTAATTCTGGAGAATATAAGGTAATGGGTCTGGCTCCTTACGGTAAGCCAAAGTACGCTGACCTTATCAAGGACAAGCTGATTGACATCAAGGAAGATGGAAGCTTTCAATTAGACATGAGTTACTTTGATTACTGTACCGGCCTTGCTATGACTAATAAAAGATTTCATGACTTATTTGGAGGACCGCCTAGACAATCAGAAGGCAAACTAACTCAGCGTGAAATGGATTTAGCGGCTTCAGTTCAGAAAGTAACCGAAGAAGTTCTTATTAAGCTAGCCAGAGATATTGCAGAAAAAACTGGTGAAAAAACCCTTTGCTTAGCAGGCGGCGTTTCTCTTAATTGTGTTGCCAATGGCATTCTAGTTAGAGAGAAGATCTTTGACGAAATATGGATTCAACCGGCAGCTGGCGATGCAGGCGGTGCGCTAGGCGCAGCATTGGCAGCATGGCACAAGATGTACGGCGAGGATAGGGTGAAAGAAAAAAATGGTGATGCTATGAAAGGGGCTTTTCTTGGTCCCTCTTTTAATAACAATGAAATTGAAAGATCGCTTAAGCAATCTGGTGCTGTTTTTAAAAAGGCCAGTGATGAGGAATTGATAGAGCAGACTGCAATAGCGATTGCTGAAGAAAAAGCGGTGGGTTGGATGCAGGGACGTATGGAGTTTGGTCCCCGAGCTTTAGGAGGCCGTAGTATTCTTGCTGATCCCAGGTCTCCCAGAATGCAAAAACTGCTAAATCTAAAAGTTAAATATCGAGAAAGCTTTAGACCCTTCGCTCCCAGCGTTCTTCGAGAACATGTTTCTGAGTGGTTTGAACATGAAGGAGACAGCCCTTACATGCTTTTGGTTGCTAATGTTAATAAAAAAAAATGCCATATCATGACCAAAGAAGAAGAATCGCTTTTTGGCATTGATAAGCTTAATGTTCAACGATCTGATGTTCCCGCAATTACGCATATTGATTATTCTGCACGCATACAAACTGTCCATGCAGACACCAACCCCAGGTACCATGCTTTAATCAGCAGGTTCTATGAAATAACCGGATGTCCCCTAGTTGTAAACACCTCCTTTAATGTTCGTGGAGAGCCAATTGTATGCACCCCTGAAGATGCATTTAAATGCTTCATGGGCACAGAAATAGAATTGACAGTAATAGGAAATTACTTACTTAGGAAGACAGAACAGGACCAGTCTTTAATTGAGGATTATAAAGACAAATATGAGCTCGACTAACAAAAAAACACATTACCCACTTACTGGTTTGATAAGTTGGTTTTTTTTAACCGCATCAATACTAGCATTTGTCTATACCTATTATCGAGCAGAGCTTATCTACTCTGGTCAATTAAATGAACATTACTTTAAATACTATCTTGCCTCATTAACAGGGGTTGTTTTCTGGTGCGTTGTGCTTCGACTAGGCAAAGAGGTAAGGGCAAATATTGTAACCTTTGTAATATCATTGGCTGTGGGACTATATGGGATTGAGGGGGCTTTGACTTTTTGGGAGATACAACAGACTGGCAAGAGGGCTGAAATGGCAGCCAACCTGGGGGTTGAATACGATGAACGAACAAAGCTAGGGGTAATTAAGGATTTAATGGTAAAGGGGGTGGACGCCGTGCCCTCGATTCATCCCTCAAGCCTTATCGGATTGCTTGAGGCGGGAACGAACAGGGAAGGCATAGAAGACCTCTTCCCACTTGGAGGGATTTCAAACAAGATTACTGTGCTTGATAAAGAAACAGGCAAATGGGTAGTTTTTAAGAGCGATAGACATGGTTTCAATAATCCTGACGGCCAGTGGGACGAACCAAATATAGAGTGGGTTCTGACTGGAGATTCTTTTATACAAGGTTATGGATCTGAACCAGGGGAAGATATAGCGGGTCAGATCCGCAATATCACTAATAATGACGCCATCTCTTTGGGAATGGGGGGCAATGGACCACTGGCGGAGCTCGCAACACTTCTAGAGTACGGCACCTCAACAAAGTCCAAAAAAATATTATGGACATACTTTGAGGGAAATGACCTATTAAATGATTTATCCAGAGAAAAGGATAGCCCTTTACTTAAACGTTATTTGGAGAATGGGTTCTCCCAAAACCTAATTAACCGACAACAAGAGGTTGATAGCGTCTTAGCAAAATACACAGCGAAAGCTCAAATAGAAGCACAAGGCAGGGAACAGGAGAAGACCACACTCATCTATAAAGCACGATGGATTAAGTTTCAGGCAATACAAAACCTTATATTCTCCAGATCTTATAGGACTTTTATGGGCACGGGCTTTAATTCTGGCCTAGAAGTTAATATTGACCCTCTTTTCTCTAAAATTCTAGCCAAAGCAAAAACAAGCACCGAGGCGTGGGGCGGGAAGCTTTATTTTATTTATTTACCCGAATATAGTAGGTATAAAAATATAACCGCCCATCATCAATATAGAAAAAAATCTGAAGTAATAGCTGTTGTGAAAGAGCTTGGTATCCCCATCATAGATATTCACCAAGAAGTTTTTAGTGCACACCCTGACCCGATTTCGTTGTTCCCGCTTCGTCTATCAGGTCATTATAATAAAAAGGGGAATCAAGAAGTAGCGAGAGTAATTATAGAAAAAACCAAATCAAACTAGGTCGGCAAATAAGTAATCAAGATTTGTAAGTTTTATCTAAATAGAATACCAATCAACCTGATACATTATAGTTTTGTTTGCAATTATTTATAATAAATTATTAAAGCGGAAATACGGCATTTTTAAGGATTGGAACCAAGAACCATGAAAGAATATTTCGGCGGATGCCATTGTAGAGAAATTAAATTCAAATTTTATTCAAAAGAGTCCATCGAAATTTGGATATGCAACTGCTCCATATGCAAAATGCATAACTATGAACACCTTTTTATAAAACACGATGACTTCAAAATTATTAAAGGCAGCGAATTGCTTGCCGAGTACTCCTTCGGTACAAAAAAAGCAAAACATTTATTTTGTAAAAAATGCGGTATAAAGAGTTTTTATCAACCTCGCTCACATCCCGATTCATACAGCATTAATTTAAACTGCGTAAAGGGACCGCCTGAAATAAAAAACACAATTTATTTTGATGGAAAAAATGAGTTTAATGAAAAAAGAGAGGAATAGGAGAGTTTTTAGCAAGAATAGCTATGCTAGGGTTAAAAAAAAAACTAAAATGCCGCCGTGAAGTTTTTGACTAAAAAATATTTCATTCTTTTGGTAGGCCTGCTTTTTGTAGTTCCTATATCTTTAGAACCTCTATTTCATGAATTTTCTGAAGATGAATATTTTCAAGCTGAATGTAAATTTTGTCAGAACGCCCTGTCTACACCAACCGAAACAAAGACAGAGCTTGTCAGCACATTCCTATCTAGTACTTTTTTAGCAGAAATAAATGAACCTTTTATTTCATTTAGCTTTGCCAACTTTTATTCAAGAGCACCTCCTAAATAAAATTTAAATTTCTTAGATTTTTAAATTTTTATTTATACAGGAGGTTTTATGAAAAACTGTCATGTTGCACTTTTGGTTATGAGTGCATTATTAACAAATAACCTAATCGCAGAAGAAATAGAAGAAGTGATAGTAACTTCTTCTTATATAGACGAAGCGCTAAGTGAAATAGAGAACCCACTACACGTTCTTGATGGGGAAGATATTACTAACACATCTACCCAAAGCCTGGGAAAGTCCTTAAGCAACTTATTAGGTGTCTCATACACAGATTTTGGATCAGGTGTTGGGCAGCCCATAATTCGAGGGATGTCTGGCAGTCGCGTTAAGATTCTTAACAATGGGATGGTAGTAAGGGATGTTTCTGGTCTTGGAGCAGACCACATCAATGACATTGATCTTAATAATGTCCAACAAATAGAAGTGGTAAGAGGCCCTTCTTCGTTGCTTTATTCTAACGGATCAATTGGCGGAATAATTAATGTGGTTGATAACACAATTGCAAGAAAGGACTTTGCAGAATCTAAGTTAAGATTCGGGGTCGAAACTCAGTCAGTAAATGACGGAGACACTCACGACCTTTCTTATCAAAATAACCTGGGAGGATTTAACCTTAGCTTTGCTTATAAAGATTCTCAATTTGGTAATTTTGATATTCCTGATGACGCAGTTCTCCACAGTGAAGAAGACCATGACGAACACGAAGAAGAGCATCATGATGAGGAAGAGGAGCATGAAGCAGAGCTGGGGCATTTACCAAACTCTGATTATGAGTCTACCTCAAAGAGGCTTGGATTATCTAAAACAGGGGCTTGGGGCTACTTTGGCGTTTCTGTAAATAATGTCGAGAGCATTTATGGAATACCCTTTCACGGAGAGGGACATGAAGAGCACGAAGGCGAAGAACATGAAGGCGAAGAACATGAAGGCGAGAGAATTTTTTCAACCACTGATTCAGATGTTTTTAATTTAGAAGGCGCTTATGAAGTTAATAGTTCTTGGCTACAAAAAATAGATTACTTCTACAGGGATAGCGATTATTCATTGACTGAACAGCACGCCGAAGGAGAAGAAGAGGGGCATGAAAGTGAAGAGCATGAGGGCGGTCACCACGAAGAGGGTCCAACCTTATTTAAAAATGAAGCCAAAGAGTACGGCGCTATCTTTGATCTAACTAACAATTCTAACTCTCAAAAAGTGGTGCTTAACTTCGCACAGGAAGATATTTCAATCATAGGTGCTGAGGCGTTTATGCAACCAACTGATAATGCAGAAAAATCCATAGGTTATTACCTTAGTACAGAGCTGGATTTGTTTCATTTAGATTTTGGAATAAGGCGTGATCAGATTGATAGAAAAGGATCCCTAAGCCATGAAGAACATGGAGAAGAGGAACACCATGACGAGGAAGAAGGGCACGAAGAAGGAGACCACGAAGAAGAAACAGAGTATTTTGATAGGGACATAAAAAATACAAGCTTTGCCCTAAGCTTAGGCAGAGATCTAAATGATTTTTGGAACATAAACTTTGGAATTGCGAGAGTAGAAAGAGCGCCTTCAGCAGTTGAATTGTTTATGAATGGTCCCCACCTTGCTACTGGCAGGCTTGAAGTTGGCAATACCAGCCTTAAATCTGAGACCTCAAATAATATCGATTTAACATTTAGTTATGAAAATGAAGGTTTCTTCAGCGTTTTTACTTTTTTTAAGAACGACGTAGATAACTATATTTACTTATTAGATGAAACAGAAGAAGAGCATGAGGAGCACGAAGAAGAGCACGGCGACCATGAAGGTCTAATTCTAGCCAATTATCTACAAAATGACGCCCAACTTGATGGGTATGAATTTGAAGTAGGAAAAGTTTTTGAACTGGCTAGAGGAACTTTTTCTTTATCACTTGCTCGAGATTCGGTATCGGGAGAGTTTAAAAACGGAAACAACATTCCAAGAATGGTTCCATCAAGAAATATTTATTCTGCATCTTATTCTGAAAGAAGCTTTGAAGCGAAGCTCAACTTCCAAGATGTTGATGAACAAAACGATATTGGCCAAGGCGAAACAAAAACTGATAGCTATCAAATGCTAGACGTCTTGCTTAAGAAAACCTTTAATATTAATAATCAAGGTGATTTAAGCGTATCGGTCTTTGCCAACAATGTTCTTGATGAAGTTGCTAGGAATCACAGCTCTTTTGTAAAAGACAAGGTACCATTGCCTGGAAGCAACTATGGAGTAAAATTTAATTTTAAATTTTGATCCCACGTAGTAAAAACTCAAAGCACCTGCCCCTGTGAAAAGTTGCTGCAACAGGGGCCTGCCTTGCAAACGGAGCCCTATTCTACTCGGTACATTATGGTTTTATTGCTGTCGAGAAAGTTGGACTCATCATTTCTGACAACCTCTACCATGTCATCTCTTTCTGCTAGTTCCATAAACAACTTCAGCTCTTCATCATTCTCAAAAAATAATTCAGTGATAACGTCACAGGAAGATGCTGCGTTATTAGGATCTAGAGAAAACTCTCCATATAACAGCCTATCACTTGATAAATAAGTCCTTTTATAATCACCCAGCATAGGAAAAAGGCTCCTTATTAAGGGGACGTGTTTTTCTTCATAATATAACTGAAATTCTTCTTCTGAGATTTCTGGTTTTTTGCTTATAAGTGCGATTAATTTTGGCATAATACAACTAATATCATATATAAAGATTGTTTTGACAATACACGAATTTATTAAAAACGTAATGTCTTTTAAAATTTTATAAGGAGTAAATATGTTTAGTCATGTAATGGTAGGCGCTACTGATATCGAACAGTCAAAAATATTTTATGACAGTTTGCTTGGCGTTTTAGGTGCAGAGCCCGGTGTTTTAGTTCCTAATTTAACAGGACAAAAAAGGTACTTTTATTTTCTCGATGATGCCACTTTTTGTATTTCAGAGCCTATTGATGGAAAAGAAGCAACCTCTGCTAACGGTTCCACAATTGGCTTTAATGTTAAGGATGTTGAACAGGGCAACGCATGGCACTCTGCGGGAGTTGAGGCTGGCGGAACTTCTATTGAGGACCCTCCGGGGGTCCGTGAATACGATGGCGTTAAAATATTTTTAGCTTATTTAAGAGACCCATCAGGAAATAAACTGTGCGGGTTGCTTAGGATGTGAGCAAATATCTAACCGCTATTGCCTTGGGAATTAACTTAAGAACCAAAAAGACCAAGGGATAAGAAACAAGTGAAAGCAGGTTTTATTTTTTTTCTTTGTCTGCTTTTTTTTACCAATCACATTGCTTCTTCAGTTACGGTATTAGGTGCAGAAGGAGCAGCGCTGTGTTATCAAGAGGCAGCTAGAGGAGGGTCAGGACGCTTATCTATAAATACTTGCCATAAAGCTCTTAGGGACGAAGCCCTATCAAAAAAGGACAGGTCAGGAACTCAGGTTAATTTTGGTATAGTTTTAAACAATTCCTTTTTACCCGACAGAGCCCTCAAGTCCTTTGGCAAGGCTAGAGATTCGGAAGAGTTATTGCCTGAAATTATTCTTAACTCAGGAAATAGTTATTTTATAAAAATGGAATTTCTTTCAGCTATAGAACATTATGATGAATCTATTAAGGGTGGAATAAGAGATCAGTCCGCAGCTTTTTACAACAAAGGTCTTGCTTATGAAATGCTTAAGAATATGCAGAAAGCAGTCGAAAACTACAAAAAAGCTGCATTGCTTAAAGCTGATCCAGTTTATTTAGAAAAGAAAAGGAAACTTATCGCAGGAGGATACTGGCTAGAGGAGCAATAAATACACACTCCGGTTCAAATAAACTTTTTATTTTTCTAACAGATCATCAGCGTTGTAATCTTTGGTGCTGGCTTTGCCAAGCATATCCCAATACTCTATTGGATCCTTGCCGATCCCAGGCCTTTTAGTCGTGATATTTTCTGAAGAAAATTTTTCTCCCTTAAGAATCTTTTTCTTAGCCACAAGGCTTTTTCTAACAATGTCCTTATTTTTTCTCTCTGACGGTGTTTCTTTTTTTATTGGACTGCCCAATATTTCTTCTATCCCCCTTAGTTCTTTCATCATTTGTTTCAGTTCTTGGGGTTCTATAGAGGCGAAGTGGTCTGGACCTTTCATATTTTTGTCCAAGGTGAAGTGTTTTTCAATTACCCTTGCCCCGATTGCTGCAGCTAGAGGAGCAACCTGGATTCCTTCAGTATGGTCTGAATATCCCACAGAGATATCAAATTCTTTTTGCAGCATGGGAATAACCGCAAGGTTGACTTGATCATGTGGGGCCGGGTATTCAGAAGTGCAATGTAAGATAGTTACGCGCTCTTTTAAAATACTCCTTCCCTCATTTGAGTTGTAGGCCTCTTTGAAGGCCTCAACAGACGGAACCTCTCCATCAAGAAGACCAAAAGCAAGTATTGAGAGGGCTCTTTTTATCTCGGAGCTATTAGACATGCCCGTTGATAGAATTATTCGCTTATTTTTTTTAGCTGTTTCAAGCAAAAATGGAGCGTTGGTTATTTCTCCAGAAGCAATTTTTAAAGTATCTACATCCAGTTCGTCTGTTAGAAAGTCTAAACTTTGAGAATCAAAGGCTGTACACATATACTCTATGCCCAGTCTTTTGCTTAATTTTTTAAGTTCTGCATGAACTTCTTTTGGAAGTTCTAAGCCTTTTAACATTTCTAGCTGACTTGAGTTATCACCAGAATTTTTCTTCTGATATTCTGCCCTTTCAGCTTTCTCAGTAACAATTTCTCTCGCATTAAAAAGCTGAAATTTAACAGCGTTAGCACCAGCTTGCGACGCCACTTCAACTAACTCTAAAGCTAAATCTGGGTCACCATTATGATTAACGCCAGCTTCAGCTATAACAAAAATTTTTTCCACGAATTTAAATTTTCGACCTTATTCTAGATTATTGCAATCTTTCTCTTGTTTTCTTTTAAGTAAAACAGCGCCCATGTTATTCAAAAAAATTAACAAAAAAAGTCAATAGATTAGATTTTGTGAATAAAATAAACAAACAGGAAGTTTTTTATCATTGGTTAATATTCATTTATCAATTATAGGTTCTGGTATCTCAGGCCTTACCGCGGGGTGTGCTCTTTTAAAACAAGGGTACAAAACTACTATCTATGAGAAATTAAACAAAGTAGAAGAGGCGGGAGCGGGCATAACTCTCTCTGGTAATGCAACTAGACTTCTTGAGCGGCTGGGCTTACTTCAGCAGGTCAAGAGCATTAGTTATATGCCAAAAAAGATTTTTATAAGAGAGTTTTCTTCAGGCAACCTGCTGGGCAGTTGGAATGTAAACAATGAAAAGGATAATAAATTTTTAACCTTAGACAGGAGGGCTTTAGTAAAAATTTTACTTGAACACTACTTAGATTTTGGTGGAGCACTAGAGGCTTCTTGTGAGGTTTCTGCTATAGATCCCAGCCAAGGAAAGCTAGAACTTCTAGACGGAAGAGAGGTTTCTGCAGAAATAATACTAGGTTGTGATGGAATAAAATCTTTAACTCGCGAACATCACTTTGACGATTCAAAGCCTGTATTTTCAAGTTATTCGGCATGGAGGGGTATTGCAGACAGGTCTGATTTACCGGGGTTTCAAGGTAACGATCAAATCAATATATACTATGGACCTGATGGTCATGTAGTTCATTACCCCATAGGCAAGCAGGGAAAGGTTAACTTTGTTGGGGTTAGAAAGTCTCGTGCATGGACAGAGGAGTCTTGGAAAAAAGAAGGCTTTAAAAAAGATCTGTTAAAAGATTTTGATAAATGGAATAGCGAATTACTATCATTTATGACAGCACCCAAAAAAGTATTTAAATGGGGTATTTTTGAGAGGCCTAGAGCTAAGACTATACAGAAAAACAAACTTGTTCTATTAGGCGATGCAGCTCATCCAATGGTTCCTTTTATAGGACAGGGTGGGTGTATGGCCATAGAAGACGCCTACACTTTTGGACTGCTTTTCTCAAAGTTAGAAGACTTGCAGGAGGTTTTCTTTCTATATGAAAAATTAAGGCTAAAGAGAGGAAATTGGATGCAAGCAAGGTCAAGACTTCAAGCAAGATTTAACCACTTATCAAACCCCATTTTAGTCGAGTTAAGGAAATTATTTATAGGCGCAATATCTCAAAAAGCAATCAAGTCAATACACTCCTACGACGCGCACAAAGAGGTTATGAAACAAATAACTGGCTAAGCTCTAAAGATCTCCTTTAGCTCTCACTTCGCTCTGATTTACGGTAAACTTTTCTCCATATCTAGCTTCTAGCTTTTCTTGATTTTCTTTAATTACCTCAACAGGGTTAAGCCCTAAGGCCATGCAGGCCGTGACCCAGTACCACATGATATCCCCCAACTCTCTTTTCATATGAAAAATATTATCTTCATCTGCTGGCTTACCTTGAAGAAACATTTTTTTTACAATCTCAACAAATTCTCCAGATTCGCTAGCCAAACCCAAACCTCCAGTTAACAATCTTGGAACGTCTACTTTTGATGTTTTTTGAATATTGTCTAGACTTTTTTTAAGAGCCTCCACGTCAATGCTGGGATCGCTCGTAACTTTTGTAACAAAGTCGCAATAGGTATCAAAGAACTTTTCTATCTCGCCCATAATCAGTTCATTAATTATACCAACCCTTTAAAGTTTTTTTTTCATCTTTTAACATCAAAGAAAAAATATAAGTTAAGAAACAACCTTGAGAAATCTTCTATAAAATAAGCTTGTGGATGTTTCAAATATTCTAAATAATCTTAATGACGCCCAAAGAGAGGCGGTTACTTCAGACTCATCAAATTTACTTGTCTTAGCAGGCGCTGGTTCTGGCAAGACAAGAGTAATAGCACACAGGGTGGCTTGGTTAATGAGAGCTCTTTCTTCAAGCCCCCAGTCAATATTGACAATGACCTTCACCAACAAAGCTGCTAACGAGATGAGGGGAAGGATAGAGACTATAGCCGACCAAAACCTTGGGGATTTTTGGTGTGGAACTTTTCATGGAATAGCCCACAGACTACTCAGGAGGCATTGGGAAGAGGCTGGACTAAGAAGGGAGTTTGCAATTCTTGATGCTGAAGACCAACTCAGGGTCATAAAAAGGGTTAGTAAGTCTATAGGAATAGATGAAAATAAATGGCCTGCTAGACAGGCACAATGGTACATAAACAAAGAAAAAGACGAGTGCAGAAGGTCAGGTCAAGCTACCCAGGCAGATGATTTTTTTATAGAGCAAATGACCAAGATTTATGTGTCTTACGAAGAAATATGCTCTAGGGAAAGTTTAGTAGATTTCGGAGAGCTACTGCTAAGGTCATACAACGTTCTTTTATCTAATAGCAGCTTACTGTCACATTACCAAAAACGGTTTAAACATATCTTAGTAGACGAATTTCAAGACACTAACGAAGTGCAGTATCTTCTCCTAAAACTCTTAACAGGAGAGGCAGGCAATATCACTGTAGTGGGAGATGATGACCAGTCTATATATGGGTGGAGAGGTGCTAAAAGCGGAAATATTAAAAGGTTTACTCAAGACTTTACAAACACTCAAACAATAAAGCTTGAACAAAACTATAGGTCCACACAAACAATCTTAACAGCCTCAAATTCAGTTATAAAAAATAATCCAGACAGAATGGGAAAAGAGCTCTGGACCGGCAAAGACCAGGGAGAAAAGATATCAATTTATACAGCTTATAACGAAACAGATGAAGCAAATTATGTTGTTGGATCAATCCAGACTTGGTTTTCTCAAGGGGGCAACCTTAGCGATGTGGCTATACTTTACCGGTCAAATGCCCAATCTAGAGCCCTTGAAGAGGCCATCTTGAGAGAAGGTTTACCCTACAGAATATATGGAGGGTTGAGGTTTTATGAAAGGGCTGAGATAAAAAATGGCATGGCGTATCTCAGGTTGCTTTATGGACGAGATGACGATGCAGCTTTTGAGCGAGTAGTTAACACCCCCCCAAGAGGAATAGGAGCCAAAACCCTTGAAATAATAAGAGGAAAAGCAAGAGACTCTGAGTGCTCTATGTGGAAAGCCAGCACCTTGCTTATAGAAGAAGGTAAATTTTCGCCTAAAGCCATGGGCTCTATAAATGGCTTTATGTTAGCTTTTGAAACCTTAGAAAATGAAGTGGCTGATTTAAGTTTGAAAGATCTAGTTGACCACACACTCAAATCAAGCGGGCTTATTGAACATCATAAGAAAGAACCAGGAGAAAAGGGCAAAACTAGAGTAGAAAACCTTGCTGAATTAGTTAGTGCAGCGGGGGAGTTTTTCCCAGTCGAGGAAGAAGATGAAGACCCTCTTCTTAAAAAATTTATAGATCATGCAGCACTGGATGCAGGAGAAGGGCAGGCAGAAGATCACGAATCAGCCGTTCAGTTGATGACCCTTCATTCAGCAAAGGGTTTGGAGTTTTCTCTAGTTTTTATTACTGGATTTGAAGAAGGCCTTTTTCCTCACAGGCTTTCTCTTGAGGACCCCGCAGAGTTAGCTGAGGAAAGAAGATTGTGTTATGTAGGAATGACAAGAGCAATGGAGAAATTAAATATTGTAAGAGCCGAAATGAGAAACCTTCATGGAATGGAAGTATTTAACCCTGAATCTAGATTTTTAAGAGAAATTCCTGAAGAACTTACCGACGAGGTGAGAGTTGGAGGAAATATTGATAGAAAGACCAGAAGAGGGCAGCCACAGAAATCTGGAGAAGTGCCAAATACCAATTTTGAGTTAGGACAGAGAGTAAGTCACGAGACTTTTGGAGAGGGTGTTATTTTAAATTATGAAGGAGAGGGTCCCAATGCTAGAGTTGAAGTAAATTTTGGGCCTAATAAAACTAAGTGGTTAATGGTTTCTTACGCTAAACTAACGCCTCTTTAGACAAGGACAACTAATGAAAAAACATTTATTTTTATTGTTTATATCTTTCACGCTCATTTCTTGCAACCAAGGAACAGAAAACACAACTCCCAATTCAACAGACGTCGAAAGCAAAAAAATTTACAAATGGACGATGGTAACAACCTGGGCAAAGAATTTTCCGGGTTTAGGAATGGCAGCTGAAAATCTTTCTCAGTATGTTAATGAGATGAGTAATGGCAGATTACAAATAAAGGTCTATGGCCAAGGCGAGCTAGTCCCATCCTTTGGAGTTTTTGATGCAGTGTCTCAGGGAAATGTAGAGTTGGGCCACGGAGCCTCTTACTATTGGACTGGAAAATTAAAATCATCTCAGTTTTTTACTGCTGTTCCTTTTGGCTTAACAGCTCAGGAAATGAATGGATGGCTTCACTATGGAGGAGGTTTGGAGTTATGGGAAGAGGCTTATGCTCCCTTTAACCTTATTCCTTTAGCAGGAGGAAATACTGGCGTCCAGATGGCGGGTTGGTTTAAGAAGGAGATAAACTCTCTTGAAGACATGAGGGGTCTAAAGATGAGGATACCAGGCCTCGCGGGGGAGATTTTTACTAGAGCAGGAGCAGAGGCAGTTCAGCTACCCGGTAATGAAATATTTTTATCATTACAACAAGGCGTTATAGACGCTGCAGAGTGGGTTGGTCCCTACAACGATTTAACTTTTGGTTTACACCAGGTGGCTAAATATTATTATTATCCGGGCTGGCACGAACCAGGGTCTACTCTCGAAATTATAGTTAATAAGGAGGCTTTTGCATCTCTGCCTGCAGACCTTCAGGCTATTGTTAGGTATGCCGCAAGAGCTGTTAACCAAGAGATGTTGGATGAATACACGGCCAGGAACAATCAAGCATTAAGAGAGCTAGTAGACAAACACAACGTTGAGCTAAGAAAACTTCCTGATGACGTTTTAATTAAACTTAGAACGATATCAGCGGAAGTATTACAGGAGTTTATAGAGGGCGACGAGATGGCTGAAAAAATTTATGCTTCTTATAATAAATTTAAAAAAGAAGTTACTGCATATCATGAAATATCAGAGAAGGCATTTATAGAAACAAGGGATTTGGAATGATACAAAACCTTAAAGTCAAAAAACTTGGCTTACAGGATTACAAAAAAACTTGGGCTTCAATGATGAACACAGTCCTTTCAAAGTCAGAAGATGACCAAGATGAAGTTTGGCTCCTAGAGCACCCTCCCGTCTTTACTTTAGGTCTTGGCGGAGAGGATCAGCACATACTTTCTCCTGGGAATATACCTGTTGTTAAGTCAGACAGGGGTGGACAAGCAACCTATCATGGGCCTGGGCAGCTGGTTGTTTATTTTATGTTAAATTTAAAAAGACTCGGCTGGGGGCCCAAAAGGCTAATAAATGAACTGGAAGAATTAATAATAAATCTTTTTAAAGAATACGGAATTAAATCTTCAAGAATGCCAGGAGCGCCTGGAGTTTATATCGACGGAGAGAAGATTGCGTCAATAGGGTTAAAGATTAAACGCGGCTTTAGCTATCATGGAATTAGTTTAAATATAGACATGGACTTAGACCCCTTTTTGAGGATTAACACTTGTGGTTTTGAATCCTTAAAAGTAACCCAACTAAGCAACTTTAGAAAGATAACCTTCCAGGAAGTCCAAACGCGTTTTGAAGCATTGCTTTTAAAAGCTTCACAAGCCTCTATCGCTCCATGAAAGAAAAGCTCATTCCCTCCAAGACTATTAAAGAAGATGGGTCGATAGTAATTAGAAATGGCATTAAAAATAACCCTAATAATCTAGTATCTTCTGGAAGAAAGCCCAAGTGGTTGAAGGTAAATCTTTTGCGAGACAACTCTAATATTAAAGATGTAGCGAAGCTTGTAAAAAGAGAAAACCTAAACACAGTGTGTGAAGAAGCAATGTGCCCAAATATTAATGAATGTTGGAGTCACGGCACAGCAACCTTTATGTTATTGGGCTCTACTTGCACAAGAGCTTGTAAATTTTGTGCTGTAGATACAGGTAATCCAAGGCAGAAGCTTGATAAATCAGAACCAGCAAAAGTAGCCAAATCCGTCAAGTTAATGAACCTGAAATATGTTGTTCTAACTTCTGTTAATAGGGATGACCTTACTGATGGGGGGGCATTGCATTATTCAGACACAGTCAAAAAGATAAAAGAACTTAATAGAGAGGTAATTGTAGAAGCCCTCACTCCTGATTTCTGTGGTTCTGAAGACTCAATTGACCTTCTTTTAGATTCTGGTTTACAAGTTTTTGCACAGAATGTTGAGACAGTGAAAAGGCTTACGAACAAGGTAAGGGATCCTAGAGCAGGCTATTATCAAAGCCTTAAAGTCTTATCATATGCGAAAGAATCTAATCCCCAGATTATCACCAAAACCAGCCTTATGCTGGGGCTTGGAGAAACCGATAATGAAATCCTAGAAACAATGCAAGACATAAGGGAGCATGGAGTAGATGTTTTAACCATGGGACAATATTTACGCCCAACCCTAAACCACCTTCCGGTTAAAAGATGGGTAAATCCAATCAAATTTAAGGAATATAAGATTCTAGCTGAGAAATTAGGTTTTAAAGAGGTTGCCTCTGGTCCCCTTGTTAGATCTTCTTATAGAGCAGATAAGATTGCCCGAATAATAAAGAGTAACTAACTTCCATAAATTGCATTTGGAAGAAAAGTAACTATCTCAGGAAATAGAGCTAGACTGAATAACAGCACTATTTGGATAACAATGAAAGGTATCACTCCTCTATAAATTGCTGTTGTAGGAAGGCTTTCTGGAGCCACACCCCTAAGATAGAATAATGCAAAGCCAAACGGAGGCGTTAGAAATGAAGTTTGTAGATTTATAGCGATCATAATTCCTAGCCAAATAGGATCTATACCCATTGATAAAAGAACAGGGCCAACAATTGGAACTACTACGAAAGTTATTTGAATAAAGTCTAAAATAAAACCAAGTAAAAAAATTATAATCATCACTATTAACATAGCACCAAAAATGCCACCAGGCATTTGATCAAAAATACCAGCTACAAGGTCATCTCCTCCAAAGCCCCTAAAAACCAAGGAAAAAATTGATGAACCTATCAATATCATAAAAACCATAGCTGTTATTTCAGTTGTGGTCTCAACCGATTCCGTTAAGTTCTTTTTATTTAAAGTTTTACTACTTGCTGCTAACAGAACAGCCCCCAACCCCCCCACGCCAGCAGCTTCAGTAGGAGTGGCAATGCCAGCCAGTATTGAGCCAAGTACAGAAATTATTAAAACCAATGGCGGCATTAAGGAAGTAAAAATAATTTTCCACTTATTCTCTATTTGTTTTATTTCTTGTTTAGGGGCAATTAAAGGCGAGGAATAAGCCCTTATTAAGACGTAAAGAATATAGGCAATTACAAGAAGCAACCCGGGAATGATAGCGCCCATAAAGAGATCTCCTACTGAAACGGTTTTTCCTGCAAGATTACCCATATCTATCTGTGCTTTTTGGTTTGCACCAGACAGAACGTCACCTAGAAGAACTAAAGCTATCGAGGGTGGAATAATCTGACCAAGAGTACCAGTAGCGCATATAGTTCCTGCAGACAAACTTTGATCATATTTTCTTTCAAGCATTAGGGGCAAAGAAATTAAACCCATGGCAATAACAGTTGCTCCAACTATTCCAGTACTTGCTGCAATCATCATACCAACCAGGATTACTGATATTGCAAGACTTCCTCTGAAGCCGCCCATTACATCAGCCATGTTGCTTAGTAAATTTTCAGCTAGATTAGATTTTTGTAGAAGAACACCCATAAAAACAAACAAAGGAACGGCAACCAAAGCTGAATTTGTCATATCCCCATACAGTCTGTTTGGTATGGCTCCTAAAAATGCAGCATTAAAAGTGTCAGTTAAGACCCCTATCCCAGCAAAAATGATAGCAGTGCCTGCCAAGGAAAAAGCTACAGGAAACCCAGCCAACAAGACCAAGCAAACAGTCACAAACATTATTAGAGGGATGAATTCAGCCACGCCTTATCTCCCCATATGATTTTATGATTTCAGACAGGCTTTGTATTAATAGCAATAGACACAGTGCTATTAGGAGAGATTTTTGTAGATAAACAAAAGGAAGGCCAAGAGGGTCAGGAGAGCTTTCCCATATTCTCCAAGATACTTTAACGTAGCCCCAAGAATAAATAAGAACTAACCAGCACATGGGTTGAAGAAATACAAGATTTCCAATCAAATCCACTAAAGCCTTCTTTCTGGCAGAAAAGTCTCGATAAAAAACATCTACCCTAACATGACTTTGTCTCTTTAAAGCAAAGGCTGCACATAGGAGAAAGAGAGCACCATGAAGATACAAGACAACATCTTGGAGCATCACAGAGCCCATGCTTAACCCATACCTCATGACCACAACAAGGCAAGTGATCAAAACCATGCAGGCTACTAACCAAGAACACAATTTTCCTGTTCTTTCTGAAAAGTTATCTAAAACGTTGCTTATTTTTTGCATGTTTTATTTGTTATTATAACCATCTAGCGAGGTAAAGATGGATTTGAAATTTACAAAAGAAGAACTAGATTTTCAAAATGAAGTAAAAGACTGGATAAAAGAAAATTACCCAGAGGACATGAAGCTTCGTTATATGAACAGTCCGAACGGCCATATAACAAGACAAGAGCACATGAAATGGCAGCAAGCACTTCATGAAAAGGGGTGGGCAGGCATTAATTGGCCAAAAGAGTTTGGAGGAGCAGAGTTTTCAGCTGCACAAAAATATTTATTTAATAAAGAAATGTCAGCCGCCCACGCGCCTTCAGTAGTGGCATTTGGAGAGAAAATGGTTGCCCCAGTAATTATGGCCTTTGGGAATGAAGATCAGAAAAATAAATATTTACCAGACATATTGGCTTCAAAGGTATGGTGGTGCCAGGGATATTCAGAGCCAGGTTCTGGTTCAGATTTAGCTTCTCTAAAAACCAAGGCAGAAGACAAAGGGGATCATTATCTAGTTAATGGTGCTAAAACTTGGACAACTTTGGCTCAATATGCTGATATGATTTTTTGTTTAGTTAGGACAAGTCAAGAAGACATACCCCAAAAGGGTATATCTTTTTTACTAATAGATATGCACTCTCCTGGAATAGAAGTTCAGCCTATTAACACTTTAGACAACACCCCAGTGGGACATCACGAGATTAATACAGTATTTTTTCAGGATGTTAAAGTACCAAAAGAAAACCTGATAGGAGAAGAGGGAAAGGGTTGGACCTATGCCAAATACTTATTAGAGTTTGAACGAGGCAACGGCTATTCGTCTGAGCTCTATTCCCAATTGGGAAGAGTAAGGACAATTGCCAAAAATGTAAACTTAGGAGAAAAAAGTTTAGCAGAAGATGAAGATTTTTTATCTAAACTATCAGTCCTTGAGATTCAGATAAATACCATGGAGGCAACAGAACTTAGAATTTTAGGTTCCTTATCGGCAGGTCAAAACGTAGGACCAGAATCCTCTCTTTTGAAGACAAGAGGAACAGAAATAGGCCAAGAGATTACTGAGTTGGCAGTAGAGGTGGTTGATTATTATGCTCTACCTTTTAATAATCCTGGACCAGAATCAGGACACAACGAACCCCCTATAGGTAGCGCTTTTGCTAACTATTCAGCACCCAGGTATTTCAATAATAGAAAAACAACCATATATGCAGGCTCAAATGAAATTCAAAGAAACATAATGGCTAAATTAGTATTAGGACTCACATGATTATTCTTTTATCCCCAGCAAAAACACTCGACTATGAGACTCCTGTTCCCCTCCAGACTCACAGTATTTCCGGGCACTTAGGGCAATCAGAAGAATTAATAAAAGAATTAAGAAAAAAAGACCCTCACGACCTATCAAAGTTGATGGGGCTTAGCGAAAAACTGGCCAACCTCAACTTTGAAAGAAATATGAATTGGCAACGACCAACTGCACTTTCTGAGGAGGCCAGGCAAGCTATATTTGCTTTTAAAGGAGATGTATATACAGGACTCTCTGTTTATAGTCTTAAAAAAGCAGACATTAAGTTTTTAAACAAGCATGTGAGAATACTTTCTGGTTTATATGGAATATTAAAACCCTTGGACCTTATGTCTCCTTATAGGTTAGAAATGGGAACGAAATTAAAAAACTCCAAAGGAAAAGATTTATATGATTTTTGGGGGTCAGATATAACTGAATCTATTAATAAATCTATTTCATCTCATAAGAACAAAACAATTTTGAACTTAGCCTCTGTGGAATATTTTTCTTCAGTTAAGCAACAGGCTTTAGATGGCAAAGTTGTAAGCCCTGTTTTTAAAGATTATAAGAATGGCAAGTATAAGATCATCAGTTTCTTTGCAAAAAAAGCTAGAGGACTAATGACAAGGTATGTTGTAGAGAATCAAGTCGATTCTCCAAAAAATATTTCTGGTTTTAACTATGATGGTTATAAATACTCTAAGCAAGAATCTACAGATCAGAATCCTGTTTTTCTTAGAAAAAACTAAGAAATTATTTCGCCGTCTAAATATCTTTTTCTAGGAAGCATATCCTCAAATTCAGGATCTTTTTTCTCAGCTTTTGCTTTAAAAGCGGCTGACATCTCATCTCCAATACCCATAGCATTATTCCAAAGGGCAATGTGGTTAAGGGATTCTTCTGTAGTGTGATCTCTTCCATAGTTTAAAGACTCTTTAGTTCCTGCTATAGCGAGAGGCCCTTTAGAGGCAATTTCTTTAGCTACCTCCATTACGCCTTTCATCATCTCTTCTTTTGTTTCAAAAATTTGATTAACCAGACCGTGTTTAAGTGCCTCTTCTGGCAAAAACCTTCTTCCTGTGTAAGCCAGCTCTCTGACAATTCCTTCAGGCACAAGTCTTGGTATTCTTTGAAGGGTTCCTACGTCTGCTGCCATCCCTATATTTATCTCTTGTATACAGAAGAAAGCATCTTTGGTGCAATATCTAAGATCGGTAGCAGTTGCCATATCAACACCACCCCCAATGCAAGCACCTTGAATAGCAGAGATCACAGGCATCCTGGCTTTTTCCAAGCAAGATATAGTATGTTGTAGATCTAAAGTTACTCTATAGGCTAATTCGCTTTTCATTCCTTTATGAGCATTTGGAGAAGAGTCTGAAGGGCCAAAATTCGCTAGGTCCATGCCGGCGCAAAAATGCTTTCCCTCTCCTGATAAAACTATCACCCTTGCAGAGGCATTATCTGAAATATTTTCAATCAGATGGGGCAATTCAGACCAGAAAGCTTTATTCATAGAATTAAACTCATCTGGTCTGCACATAGAAATATGTGCAATTTTTTTGTCTATACTGTACTCAAAACAACTATATTTCATTTAGCTCTCCTTATTGTCTGTTTCTAGCAAAGACTTTATCTCTTCTGCCTTTGCTTCTAATTCGTCTGTAAGTTCAAAGGCTTTATGGTGAGAAAGAACTGTTTTCCTATTTCTTCCTAACAAAGTCAACCCCTTTTGCAGTTCTTCAATTTTATTTATAATTTTCTCTTTCGAATTCATATAAAAACCTTCCGTACCCTAAATAAGTGGGTTATTGTAAACAAAAAAAATAACTTAAACGAAACAAAATATTAATGGACTCTAGCTTACTAGAAGATCTTTCTGTCAAAGTAATAGAAATAGCCAATATTGCCTCTAATGGCATAATGGATATTTATCAAAAAAATATTATAGATACATCTCTTAAAGAGGATGGTTCTGATGTAACTGAAGCAGACCTCTTGTCTAATAATCTTATAAGCAAAGGGCTAGCTGACCTTAACCTTAACTTCCCCATTCTTTCTGAAGAGGGCCATAAAAAAGAAAAAAGCTTTGAAGAAGTGTTCTGGTTAGTTGATCCATTAGACGGGACTAGAGAGTTTTTAAATAAAAACGGTGAATTTACAGTAAATATAGCTCTTATAGAAAAAGGAAGACCTATACTGGGAGTAATAACAGCCCCTGCATTAAAAAAAACTTATCTGGGAATATTAGAAAAAGGCTCATACAAAATAGAAGACGGAGTCACCAAGCCACTAATTGCTAAAAAAAATACAGGAGACCACATAAAAGTAGTTAGTTCCAGAAGCCATACGGGAGATAAAGAGAAAAGCTTCATAAGCAAAGTTTCCAAATCATTTAAAAAAGTAGAATCCCTTAAAGCTGGAAGCTCATTGAAGCTCTGTATGGTCGCTGAAGGCGAAGCTGATATTTATTGCCGCTTTGGTCCCACTTATCAGTGGGATATAGCTTCTGGTCAGGCTGTTGTTGAGCACTCTGGGGGATGTGTAATAGATTCAGACTTTAATAAATTAAGCTATTCCTTTAAATCTGATAAAAAAAACCCAAGTTTTTTTTGTCTTGCTGAACTATCAGAAAAATGGAAAAAGCTAATATCTAAGAGTTGAATTATAAAGAAAGACAGGGTGGAATATTTAATAGCTTCTAAGTTTATGTTTTTCTTATATTTATGACAAATTTGCATACTTAGGACCTAAAAATGTAGAATTCGCGGAATCT
>CAJWPI010000027.1 GCA_913045055.1 uncultured Gammaproteobacteria bacterium
GAACTTTATAGACATTACAAAAGGAATGGAATAATTACTAAGAGTAAATAATAAAAAAAGAAAGGAAAAAAATGACAGAAGATGAAAAACGCATTGGTACCAGGATGGCATACGTTAATGGTATTGCAATACTGGCAAACTTTGTAATAATTGCTTTATTGATCGGTCCAGATGCAGTTGGATACGACACAACTTATGGAGCAATGACAGATATATTACAATTCGTAGCCGGATTTTCGGCAGCTTGCGTAGTACTGGTTGCTGGAAAAGTATGGGATTGGGAAAACAATTTCTATTTTGGTTTAATGTCAAGAATTGTATTTGTTGTGGCTTGTATACAAATGTTATACGGTGTCGCAGCTACGGCTACTGCCAATTCTGTATTTGATTCAACATTTAATGCAAGTGAAGTACAGGCAATGGGTGGAGCCACTACGTGGTTTCAATTTGTAGCATTCGGTCTCTACGGCCTATCACTTTTATCAGTAGACGATGGAAAGCTTCCTGGATGGGGAAGGTCTGTTGGGTATGGTTTTGTAGTGCTAGTCCTTGGGGTTCAATTAGGATCTCTTTTTGGATTAGTTCCTGCAACATTATTTGTGCCCATATTTGTTTTAGGTGGAGTTGTTCTTTATCCAGCATTTATCATTAGTGTTGGAGATACAATCTCTAAGTCCTAATTTAAATATTTTTAGTGCTTATGTCCTAACAATTAGGGCATAAGTACTTATAATTTTTTTATTTCTTTAAGAAGCTCGTTAGTGTCATTAATAGTTTTAGTAAGCATGCCCTCTACGAAAAGATTTCTATACCGTCTTTCATAAGCATCAATTGCTAAAACAGGTTTCTTCATAGCGAAACTATACCCAATTTCCGAGCAGGTTCCCGAATCAATATCTTGCCCAGTAATCAATGCAACTGTAATGTCTGCTTTTGACAATGCATCCAGATCAGTTTGGAATATAATATCTTTTGTTTCTTGAGACATATCAACCCCTTTCAGCTCTTCTGGGTCAACCGTCTGATCTCTATGAGGAAGGAAACATTCGTACCCATTTGATTCTAGAACTTCTGCAATTTCTTCTAAATATTTTTGCTCGTGCTTATTAAATAAAGGTCCAGCGATATAAACTTTTTTCATGACTTAAAGAGAATCTAGGGTAATTTCAACCATAGTTTTTAGACCTAGCTCCCTCTCTTCAGATGTCATCTGTTTAAATTCTTCACCTCTAATGACATCTGAAACAGTAACTACTGCTAATGAATTTGCGCCATACTCTGCAGCTACACCATATAGGCCTGCTGCCTCCATTTCAACTGCTAATATTCCCATAGATCTGAGCATATCAAATCTCTCTAGACCTCTTGGGTCATAAAAAAGATCTGAAGAAAAAAGATTTCCAACGTGTACTTTATTATTCGACTTTTCAGCACTGTGTACAAACCTATGTAATAGATCCCAAGATGCAGTTGCTGAGAAATCGTCACCATCCAATCTAACTCTATTTACTCCCGAATCTGTTGAGGCACCAATTCCAACAACAATATCTCCCAGTTCTAAATTTTCTGCTATTGCCCCACTACTACCAACCCTTATTAAGTTTTTTACATTATATTCTGTAATTAGCTCCTTTGCGTATATAGAGGCTGAGGGAATTCCCATACCAGTACCCATAACAGATATCTCTTTTTCTTTATAGTTTCCCGTGAAACCAAGCATGTTTCTAACATTTGTTACTTCTTTTAAGTCGCTAAGAAAGTTTTCTGCAATAAATTTTGCCCTCAGAGGATCTCCGGGCAACAAAATAGTTTCAGCAAAAGCATTATCTTCTGCATTGATATGTGGAGTTACCATACTTTTATTCTAGCTTAAAAGTAGTCAGGCTCTTCTCCGGGAATCCATTTAATATTACATCCTGCGCTCGGAAATTGTGAATCAAGAGGAGAATCTCCAGCCAACATAGCGTCTACAGCATTTAAGATATCGACCCCTGTTGTTGGTACGTCATTTCCGGGTCTAGAGCCATCCATTTGTCCTCTGTAAACGAGCTCACTATTACTATCGAAAAGAAAAAAATCAGGTGTGCATTGAGCAGTAAAGGCCTTAGCTACACTCTGATCGACATCTACCGTATATGGGAATTGAAAACCCCAATCGTTTGAATATTCAATCATTTTCTCAAAGCTATCTTCAGCATATTTTTCCTGAGACGAATCGTTTGAATTAATTGCAATAACTGCAATATTTTGTTCAGAAAGTCTATTCGCCATCTCTACTAGTCCATCTTTAACATGGACTACGAAAGGGCAGTGGTTACAAATAAACATAACTAGTAGCCCCTTTGACTCTTCAAAACTAGCATTAGAGTACATTTCTCCGTCAATGCCTTTTAGGCTGAAATCAGGAGTTTTTGTTCCAAGGGCTAACATTGTTGATTGTTTTTCTACCATATATATATTCTACAAAGAATAGAAAATTGTCCCTTCTTTTTGCTTGAATATAACTATGGAAATGAATTACAACTTGGAAGAGCTCTCAGATGACGAGCTTTTTACGATTCAAAATAAAGCATATGAACTAATCAAGGAAAGAAACCTTGAAAGGGGAGATCTCGAAGAGATTGTAGATAAAGCATTTAAATCTTCTTTTCCAAAAATAGATGGACTAGGGTTTGATCCATGGATAGAGAATACGGTTCTAATCTGTCCGGGAGCGCGAATAGACAGCAGTTCAACTAAACACAAGTGTCGTTTTATAGTTGTTGATGATGAATGGTCTTGGGAATCCCCTCATCAGGTTTTAGATACGATAAGAAGAGATCAGTCAGCAAAGAACTTACGTCAACACTCGATAACGCTTGTTACGCCTTTTGAGGGTATGAAGATACAGGTTATTACACAGAAGAGCCAACAGGGTAAGCACTTAGTAGAGAATGTTACTGGATATATTTTTACAAAAGGTAAGCTCGAAAAAACAATGGTTAAAACTAAGAGGTCTAGGAATCACTAAGGGTATCTAAATAGGTTAACCGAAGAGAGAAAGGGTTTGCCAACCAAAGAGATAGAAAAGCACAAGTAGTGAACCCATAATCAATAGAAGACCCCATCTCTTCAGAAGAGAGTTGTCTAAATTAGAGTAACTAGAACTTATTTTCCCCCTACTCCTTAATAGAGGAAGGATGCGTGCTCCTGGAAGAAATGGTTGAGTTTTTAAATCAACTACTGTTTTGTTTCCTATATTTGAAATGGTATGAATTCCTAAGAATTCATCATTATCGGGTGGAAAGATCTCTCCAACAACTTTTTCATTGAAATCATCAGGGGTTAACCTTGTTATTTCATTTAATGAAATTGATGAACCATAGTTTGGAAAACAATTCTGAGTTGGGCGTACAAGTCTAGAACCATCCTTATATATTGCCCCAGCACCTCTAGAAGATCTGACATCACTCTTTACAGGGTTTAATCTATGAGGAATCCAATCGCCAAGTAAGTCATCACTATACCAAACATGCAGCTTCCAATAACTTCCTCCAGAGCCATCTGTTGCAAAGAGCCAGTATTTATTATTGTTGTAAACAATTGTTGGGTCTATTCCAGAAAAAGAATCTACTAATGTTTTTACATATGAAGCCTCCATCCCTTCAACCTTGTACAGGTCTATTTTGTTTGTTTGTGCAGATTCTGGAATTAAGTAGAGTTCATCCTTGTACCTAATCATTTGAGGATATGAATAGTGTATTTTTTTTGGTGTATTTAGTGAAGTAATTTCGTCTGGACTTGAGTAAGGGAAAACCGAAAGAGAGCCTCGACCAGAAAAGTAGTTGAAGTCTTCAACCATTAAATTACCAGTTTTTTGATCAAAGAAAGGATCTGCTTTGAACCTCCAAGGAGGATCGTCGAATAGTTTTATTAACTCTTTTTCTTCAAGAGTATTTTTACTTACCGTTGAGACTATGTTTGGATATTCATACAGAGACCAAGAAGTGAAGTACAGTAGCCAATTGAAAACCTTTGCTATGAACTTATGGACTATTCCATAGTCTAGTTCTGCAGTACCTGCTTCAAGTGTTTCGTTCAAAATTGCATGGACATCTTTATATCCCCCTGGAGAAAGTAAACCATTTGTAAGAAAAGAAAGAGACCCTAAATGCTGGTTGATTGTTCTTATTGGGTTATAACCTATCATTTCTGTGTATGAGTAAGACAATATCTCATAAACATTTTTCTGTTTTTTCATTAATAATGAAAAGTTTCCATAATTTTTTTTACTGTGCTTTGATAGATAGTTCAACTTAGAATAATTTTTCCCTTCACAGTTACCAACAAAATATATTGATCCCGAATAGTTTATGGGAAGAGACGAGTCTGAGAGCCAAATAATATCTCCACTAGCTCTAAATAAATCTGAATCATGAACTCTTGGAAGTGAACTAAATTTACCCACCAAGGATAAACTAGATAGGTTTTGGGTTAAGAATGTTAACAGTATTCCTTTAAAAGTAGTTTTGCTTTTTTTTCCCAAGATAATGAATTCTTTAACGTCTATAACTTTACAAATACGAGAGATGAGGTCGAATTTCCACTTACTCAAAACTTCAGAATCTATAACTATTGAAACAGTATTCATCAATTTAAGTTTACGCTTAGATGTATTTTGAATGAAGTATTTTTTATTTGTTTAATTAGTAATTAGAGAAACATGCGAGTAATTCAGTTTTTTTTAGAGCTAACATAGTACTTAATGTTATTTTGTGTACTACCCAAAACTATAGCCGTTATCATAGTTGGGATTATTACATTTCTATTATTGGTTAATGGTCTAATAAAGAAATCTAAATTAGGATTCGTCAGGTTTTTCAAAGAAACCTACAAAGGGAGAATAGCAGACTTCCTAACAGCTTTTGTTATTGCATATTTTGTATATGACTTGCTGTACTCTCGCCTTTGTTAATTATAAAAAGCTACTGAAGAGAAGAAATCAATTTCTTTTCTAAGAAATGTACAACTTCAACAAGGGATTTTTGGTTAGAGATCTCTCTCATCTCATCTACTACTTGGTCATTATCGATAAGTGAATTAATAGAGAAAAGGTTGTCACGAGAACCAAGTCCTTCGGCGACAGAGCTAATTGATTCAATTATTTCTTTAATTACTAAAGTTATTGGCTTAGTTTCTCCAGATGAATCAATAATGAATTCTGCGTTGAGGCCTTCTTTTATTACTGCCCACCTATTGTTCTCAACTAACCATGTGGGAGTTGGTTTTTCAAGCCTACCCTTTTCCCAGTCTTCTCCTATTTTGATACATAACGCCTGAACAAAAGTCGCTACAGCAACAGTATCTATCAAGCTTGGCATAGAGTCTGCAATCCTTATTTCAACAGTTCCATATTCAGGGTGTATTCTTACATCTTTCCATACTTGTCTATAGGCTACATCTGGTTTAATCACCCCTGCCTTAATAAGTGTTTGGAGTGATTGTTCATACTCTTTCCATGTATAGTATGGTTCTGGCAAACCAGTATTAGGGAGGCCTTGAAATATGCTAAGTCTTGCACAGTAAAGATCTGTATCCCTTCCCCTCCAGAACGGAGAGGAAGTACTCATTGCTAAAATGAGTGGAAGGTATTTTCTAACCTCATCATGGACAGCAATAGCTTTTTCTTTAGAATTCATGCCCACATGAACATGCATACCAAATGTTAAAAGCCTTAAGACAGCCCACCCATATGTATCAGCAAATTCTTGATACCTTGGGTTTACCTGGGTAATATTTTGATCTTCATACAAAGCAAAAGGATGAGCCCCAGCTGATATTAGGCCAGCATTCTCTTCTTTAGCTATCTCTAAAACCTTATTCAGTATTTTAGATAACTCTTCGTAGGTATCTTCTGTATTTAAATAGGGGGAGCTTGTAACTTCAACGGTAGATAGATATAGCTCATGTTTTACTCTTTCTTCATCACCATATTCATTGATAATTTTTTCTGCAACATTGACTAAGTTTCCAGATTCTTTATCAATAAGTTGCGCCTCAATTTCAACCCCCACTGTAGGTTTCTCGGACGGGTTAAAGACAACCTCTTTCATAATCTATATTATTAATGTTACTAATTGGAATTAATATTTTCTTGAGCTAATAGCTCCTTTTTCCTTTTAATACCGCCAATCCCACTATATCCCCCTATCGAACCATCTGATTTGATTACTCTATGACAAGGAATTGCAACGGGGAAGGGGTTTTTTCCACAGGCATTTGCTACAGCCCTGGCTGCATTAGGAGATCCTATAGCTAGAGCTAAGTCCTTATAGCTACGAGTTTCACCGTGAGGAATTTTTTGTATTTCTTTCCAAACTTTAATTTGAAACTTAGTTCCTTTTAGATCCAATTAAACACCCACAGTTTATATCCTGAAAACTTTTGTATTTCATAATATCATTAATAAGAGGGAGTTCAGATTTATGCAAAATGAAACTGATAGAAAAATTGATGATTTGAGTGGAAAAGCAATCATTTCTACAAAGAACCTAATTAAAGAAGCAGAGAAAGTTAGAAATAGGCAGGATTCTTTAAATAGAAAAATGTTTGCAAGGATGCTCAATGATAATACTGCCATAGGTGTTGTAATAGCTCTTTCAGACGAAGTACTGAGAATAAATTCAAAATATCATGCATCAAGAATTCTCTACAGATTATCAAGAAAAGTGACTATTAAAGGTTTTGGACTCTTTAACTTTTTAGCATTAAAGCTAGCAGGTCTAACATCTCTACTTTTACCAAAGTTTGTAATCCAAGCTGTGGTGATGAGAGTAAAACAGATTTCTAAAAATATTATCCTTTCTTCAAATGAAGGCAGGTTGAAGAAGCATATTCATAAAAGATCTCTCAATGCTGCGAGTTTAAATATAAATGTATTAGGAGAAGCAGTTCTTGGAGAAGAAGAGGCGAACCGAAGATTCGAGAAAACAATAAATATGATGAAGAGAGACGAAGTCAATTATGTTTCAGTAAAGATTTCTTCTATATGTAGCCAGATAATAACGACAGACTACGAAGGAACAGTTAACAGGATAGTCAGGAAACTTAGAGAGCTTTATACCGTATCGATAGAGACAAATACATTTGTGAATTTAGATATGGAAGAATTTCAAGATTTAAGACTAACTGTAGACGCATTCAAGGATTCACTTTCAGAGAAACCATTTCAGGACATGTATGCGGGGATAGTTCTTCAAGCTTACTTACCAGAATCCCATGCAGTTTTTGAAGAGCTTTTATCTTGGGCAAAAAAGAGAAACGATACTTATGGTGGAAAAATAAAAATAAGAATTGTCAAAGGAGCAAACTTAGCAATGGAGAAAGTTGAAGCAGAGCTAGAAGGCTGGCCTGCAGCTACCTACCCAACGAAAGAATTAGTAGACGCAAGTTACTTAAGATTAATTGATATTGGGCTTAGGGAAGATTACAAAGGGATAGTTGATTTAGGGATAGCAAGCCACAACCTGTTTCATCTGTGCTTCGCCCTTGAAGTTGCTAATGCCAGAGGGGTTTTAGACCAGATGGATATAGAAATGTTGGAGGGGATGGCAAATTCAGAATCATTGATTCTATCAAATAAATATAAGAAGATTCTACTTTATACACCTGTTACAGAAGATAACGATTTCGCTTCTGCTGTAGCTTATCTAGTGAGGAGGTTTGATGAGAATACTTCTCCAGAAAACTACTTAGCAGCTAGTTTTTCTATAGCAGGGTCAGAAGAGGTCTATCTTGAACAAGAAGAGAGGTTTTTAGAAGCAATTAAAAGCAGACACCTTGTTTCTACAAGATCAATTCGTCATAGTACGGTGTCTAAACCTATAGGTAGTGATTTTTCAAATATAGCTAATTCAGACATGACTAATGCTGAGGTGAGAAGAAGAATCAAAACAGAGATAGACAAGATATTAGCTTTGAATAACTTAAAGATTCCACTTGAAATTGATGGGAAAGAAATATTAGATAGGGAAACCATTTTTGCTGGAGACCCAAATAATGAAGGTCAGGAATGGTATTCGTACACTATTGCTACAGAAAGTGATGTTGAGAATGTGTTTAAAGTAGGATTGGACTCAGCTATTGAATGGAATTCTTTAGGTGCTCAGGAGATAAGAAATATTCTTAAGAAAGCGTCTGAAATTATGCAAGAAGAAAGAGACCATATGATTGCTGTTATGACAAAGGATGGAGGAAAAACAATTCACGAAGCAGACATAGAGGTTAGTGAGGCAATTGACTTTGCTAATTACTATGGACACAGTGCTATTGAAAATCAGGTATTTGATCAGTCAACACCCTTAGGTAGCGTGGTTATTGTCCCTCCATGGAACTTCCCATATGCTATACCCGCAGGGGGAATTTGCGCCGCCTTAGCTACTGGAAATACAGTTGTTCTTAAACCAGCTCCTCAAACTGTAGCAACATCTTGGTATTTGGTGCAACAGCTCTGGAGAGCAGGGGTGCCTAAAAACGTTTTACATTTTTTTCCTACTCAAGATGACGAGATAGGAAGAAAATTAGTGACCCACCAAGAGGCAAAAGCGGTATTGTTTACTGGAAGCTATGAGACTGCAAAACTATTTACTAGTTGGAAGCCAGAAATGAATATTATGGGGGAAACAAGTGGGAAAAACTCAATAGTTGTAACTACTTGTTGTGATGTTGATCTAGCTGTAAAAGATTTGGTTAGTTCTGCATTTGGTCACTCTGGGCAGAAATGCAGTGCAGCAAGCATAGGTATTGTCGATTCATCAGTTCTAAAGAGCTCTAATTTTATTAATCAACTGAAAGATGCTACAGAATCTCTTGTTGTTGATTCTTCATGGAAATTGTCTTCACAAATTGGTCCATTAATTTTACCTCCAGATGAAAACTTAGATAGGGCATTAAATCATCTTGAACAGGGCGAGGAGTGGCTAGTAATTCCAAAGAAGCTTGATGAGAAGGGGTATAGATGGTCACCAGGTATAAAAATTGGAGTAAAACCTCTTTCCTGGAGCCATAAGAATGAATGGTTTGGCCCAGTTTTAGGGATTATAGAATCAGACGATTTCGAAACCTCTATAGAAATACAAAACGGGACCTCTTACGGCCTCACTTCAGGAATCCACAGTTTAGATGTGGAAGAGATAGAAACATGGATTGACTCAGCGGAAGCAGGAAATCTTTATGTTAATAGAGGGATAACAGGAGCAGTAGTAAACAGACAACCATTTGGAGGGTGGAAGAATAGCTCTTGTGGTATTTCATCAAAAGCTGGCGGTGAGAATTACTTAACAAATCTAAGGACTTTTGACGAGTTGAATGACGCGCATCTTGCAATCAAAGACTCGGAGCGTTGGCTTACTTTAACTGGAAGTAAGGTGATAAGTACAGAAAACCTGACTTCTGAAAAGAACTACATAAGATACAAAAAGTTTCCTAAGCCAATCCTGGTTCTTGTAGATTCTTCTACTCCTGAATGTTATTTTCAATATCTTGAATGGTTACAAACTGTTTTTGGTAGTTGTGTAAATGTATGTACCTTAAAGAATAACAAGGAAAAATTTTCTGAATACGAAAGAGTGCGATGGCTAAGCAGCTCTGAAATTCCATATTCTGACGGAATAATATTTGATTCAAGAAAACTAAGCCAAAGAGGGGACATTGAAATAAGGAGATGGTTTACTGAACAAACAATTTCTATTACAAGTCATAGATATGGGAACATCAATGCAGGACCAAAGCCAACAGTCAAGAGTGATTTGGAGTCACTTATTCTCTTCTAGAACACTCCTTACCTGATCTGATGAAGGGACACCTCTTGCACCAGGTTGGTTTATTTGTAGAGAAGCTACAGCGTTCCCCCATTGAAGAGCCTCTTCAAGACTACTTCCTTCCATTCTTGAGACTATGAAACCACCACAAAACGCATCTCCTGCTCCCAATGTATCGATAGCTTTGGATGGATATGCTTTTGTCTCGATAGTTTTTCCATCAGACATAGCAATAGAACCAGACGACCCCTTTCGAGCAACTATTGTTTTTTGATCTAAAGATAAAAAAGTTAAAGCTTCTTCAAGGTTGTTTTTGTTTGAAATTGGGATTATCTCTTCAGCTGCGTTGCCAAAAACATAATCAGATAACGTCATAGCTTTTTCGGTAGTTTCTCTTATTCCATCTTCCCACCCCCATAGCTCGAGCCTTAGGTTTAAATCTAGAGAGGTTGGAATACCATGTTCTTTTGCTATCTTCATTGATTCCAAAATGGTTTCTCTAACCGGAGATGCCCTTAAACACATGCCCGAAGTATGGAGCCAGCCAGAGTTACTAATAAGGTCTTCGTCAATATGGGTAAGGTCTAACTTTAGATCGGCATCTCTTTCTGGGGGCCATACAACAATCATCCTTTCCCCATCAGGCATTATTGTTGCGATAACCATTGGAGTGAAAGAGTTAGGTATTGTATGAAGACTTTCTGTACCTACTTTTTCTGAAATTAAATCATCACGTACGTATTGTCCATATCCATCATCACCTATTCCTCCGATAAACTCTACAGGAGAACCAAGACGGGATATAGCAACAGCAACATTAGCAGCACTTCCTCCTCCGTATAAATTTGGTTCAGCCTGAGATTTTTCAATATTTTCTACATCAATGGACTTTGGCATTTGAATAACCAAATCTACATTTGCATCTCCGATTACAACGATAGGACGTTTCTCCATAGATATAGTTTAAGCTTTTTTTGAAGCTGAAACAAAATCTTTTACTTTATCTAAATCTTTTATAAAAAGATCACCGTCAAGATACTTGTTTGTATGTGTTAAAGAATCTACACCCCAAGGTGCTACTTTATGAATAGCCTCAGCAACGTTACTAGGAGACAGACCCCCAGCTAGTATTACTGGAATGTTTACTGACTCAACAATCTGCTTGCTTATATTCCAGTCATGCACATTTCCTGAAGCTCCTATTCCATAAACGTCAGTTGACTGGGTATCAAGAATTAAATAGTCAGCAACTCCTCCGTAACTAATTGCTAAATCTATTGATTCCTGACCTGCAACAGAGATTGCCTGCATAATTTTTATACTAATTCTTTTTTTGTCCACCTTCGCTTTAAGTTCCTCTACCATCTTTGGAGTTATATCACCTTCTGGGCCACATAGATGAAGAATGTGAGGCCTTACATTTTCAACCATGTAAATGATTTCTTCCAAACTGCTTTCAACAGAAAGGGCAACAGTAACTATCTTATCTTCTACAGCCCTACATATATCTTGAGCAACCTTTAAACTAACTTCTCCAGGAAGACCAATATCTGCTGGAGTTACTCCCAAATGATCAATTCCGAGATCAACCAATTCAAGTGCTTCTTCTACTGATTGTATTGTATAAATTTGTACTTTAATTTATTACTCCTTGATCTATAAAAAATTTTAGCGTATCTTGTATCGACTCTTCAATGCTTCTTGGAGAATGTCCTAATTTTTCTTTTGCTAATGTTCCAGGGATAATCTTATTCTGATATTTAATTGTATGAATGGAGTCCATTGTCAGAACTTGCGGTCTTTTCATAACCCTTGATTGTATATAATAAAAAGGAAGGCCAAGATACAAAGTAAACATAGGCATTGTCAGTTTCAACAATTGCTTTCCCAATTCTTCTGACATAACTTCTGACATATAGGAGAAGTCCATATAGTTACCAGAAACAATATAGTTTTGTCCCACTTCTCCTTCAGTAACACATTTAACTGCAGTTTTAGCTAAATCTCTCACATCCACATAGTCGTAGCCTACATTCACATTGAATTGACGTTTTCCATTAGCAATATCTACAAATGTTTGACCAAACAAACTCGGTTTATAATCGTGAGGGCCGTAAACCCCGGATGGATGAATTATGCTAGCATCCAAACCTTTTTCGCAATATTCCAAGACTATTCTCTGTGCATCAGCTTTGGAAAGGTCATATGGAACTGCTTTTCTGTCTTCTATCAACGGTCTATCTTCAAGCAGTGGATCTTCCAGAGGATATCTATTGAAGGCATCAACTGATGAAAAATGAATCAGTTTATTTACTTTATGCTTTAATGAGGCTTCACAAACATTTCTTGTACCTTCAACATTTACGGATCTAATTAAATCCTTATTTCTTCTTTCTAGACTTATAACTGCTGCGGTATGGAAAACTATATCAACACCATTAAAAATAGAATCCAAGGATTCTTTATCAGTAACGCTACCAGGCATTAGTTCTATATCTAGGTTCTCATAAGCTCTGTAATCTCTATCAAAATCGATACATCTAACTTTTATGCCATTTTTGATTAATTCTCTAGAAAGATTAGCTCCAACGTGTCCTGAGCCCCCTGTGATTAATGCCAATGTCATTTTTTTATTTTAATAAGTACAAGTGGGCCTAGTTAGATTTGAACTAACGACCTCATCCTTATCAGGGATGCGCTCTAACCAGACTGAGCTATAGGCCCTATTAAACAATTTACAAGAGTTAATAGTATATATAATTTTTATTTTTTACTACTAATAGAGTCTAATTTAAGGGATAATATTTAACCAAGGGGATGTAGCTCAGTTGGCAGAGCACCTGCTTTGCAAGCAGGGGGTCGTCGGTTCAAATCCGATCATCTCCACTTCGACTACACTAAATATTATGAAATCTAGAGGATCAAAAGGAATGATGGCTGTCTGGGTTTTCTTTGCAATATTTATAACCTTTTATAGGCATTGTTATCTTCTCGATATGTGTTTTTAATGGAATATTTAATTGCTCTTATACTTGGCTACGTTATATTTCGATTCCTCAGTGGTTCTATCTCTTCTCTTGCTTCTATACCAGAGGAGCCTGACCCTACCGATGTACTAGAAGTATCTCAAAGATTTTCTTGTGAGACATGTGGAACAGAAGTTATTATGGAACTCCAGTCAGTTACTGCTAGTGATCCACCGAAACATTGCAAAATAGAAATGACTCCTATAAGAGACTAACGATACTCTGTTGTCATCAAAAAGCCGACTCCAATAAGCCCAAGGCCACTCCATAGATACCATTTTGAAACAGAACCAGGCAAGACTTTGACATAGTTTAAAACTATTAAAAGAACCCCTACTGTCATCAAGGCTACCATTACAACTACATACCACCTTGGAGAGGGGCCCTTCCCTGCTGAATCAAGAGTATCTAATTTTTTTGACTTTGTCGGACCTTTTGATTGAACATTTTTACTTTTTCTAGATTTTGAAACAGGCATATGAGAAATCTACTATCTTCTTGTCAGTATGACAATTTTTTTTTCTTCGTTTACGTTAATTAATTTGTCATTTTCCATTTTATATAACAACGACAACATATCTTTTTGGTTACTCTTTGTAAGTTTCTGAATATCTTTAAAATCTAATTCTCTTGTATTGAGTAATTTTTTTAATATTTTCCCTCTCTTCTCTCTTGAGGAACCTTTAAATGGTGCTTGTTTAACATCTTTTTGAATTTCTATAAATTTACTGCAGCTATTTTCTATTGGGCATAAATAACATCTAGGATCCCTATTACTACAAATCATTGAAGAAAGATCCATTATTGCTTGGTTCCAGTTTCTAGGATCTGAAGATCCAATTAGCCTATCTAGATTATCTTCTATCCATTTTTTATCTACACTTTCTCCATGGTATCTTCTCAATACTCGTTTTATATTTACATCAACTGCAATTACCCGTTTTCCATATGCAAAAGCTTCTACAGCATTTTTTGTATACTCTCCAACCCCCGGAAGGGAATCTAGGTCTTGTTTGTATTTTATCCACCCATGCTTTGCTATAAGTTTTGATGTCTCATGGAGACGCAAAGCCCTATTGTTGTAACCTAAACCTGACCAATCCTTCAGTATTGTTCTGGACCTCTTTCTCGCCATAGTCTCTGGATTAGGATATTTATCAATGAATAATTCGTAATATTCGTTTGCCCTTTCTAGCTGGGTTTGTTGAGATAATGTTTCAAGGAGAAGAATTTTCCAAGGGTCTCTTGAACCTCTCCAAGAAAAACTTCTTTTGTTTTTTTTGTACCATACCAGAAGGTATCGATTGAAGTATTGAAATTTATTCTTCAAAAGTTATTTCAATTAAGCTATCTGGATCTATAAGTTCACCAGGATTAGGGAACTGTTCGGACACATTTCCTGATGTACTCCCTGTTACTGAAGGTATTAAGTTTAGACCTCCAAGAACTTCCTCAACTTCAGCATATGAAAGCCCAATTAAGTCAGGTACTTCAATTTGTAGACCAAGAGATACAACAATAGTTATTATTTCTTGAGGGCTTACCAATGTTCCTGCTTCGGGTATTGTATAGGCTACAAGACCCATCTCTATATCTGCTGAAAATTCATCAATAAGTTCATATTCAAAACCAAGCGTTTCTAAAATCTGCATAGCATCTTCAGGCGATTTTCTACTTAAGTCTCCTAGTTCAATTTGGCTTGGTCCGGAAGATACAACAAGGTCCACAATCGATTCTGGACCAAGTTTAGTTCCTGCAGGAGGATTTTGAGATATTACAAAACCCCTAGGAACATTGTTGTCATTTGCTTCTAATTTTTGACCAACTATAAATCCACTCTGCTCAATTACGTAGATAGCCCGATCAAGTTCTATATCTACAACATAAGGAACAGGGAAGGCCTCTGGTCCAACAGATACAATAATAGTTACTAAGCTCTCAGGGGAGAGACTAGTGCCCGCGGGAGGCTGAGTTTTTATTACCGCGCCTGTAGGAACATCTGGATGTGCAGCATTTTCTATTCCAACTTTAAATCCAAAATTCTGTAAATCACTCAATGCTTGTGCCTGGTCGCTACCGGTTAAATCAGGGATTTCAATGGAGATAGGGGTCCCCCCGTCACTTGGGAGACCTTCAAATACGTTTGATAATGTCCAGAAAACACCTACCAAAAGGCCTATAGAAGCTAACAGTGCTGGGATAGAGAATCTAAGCTTTACAGAAGGCGTAGCTAGATCAACTAAGCTTTCCTGAGTTTCTTTCTTTTTTAATTGGCTATTTTGTTGAAGAAGGACAGCTCGAAGGTCCTCTGCTGATCTAAATCTTTCAGAACTATTTTTATTTAGCAACTTTAGTACTGCATTTTCTAACCCTTTAGGGATATCTTGTCTAGATGAAATTAATTTTTCTGGCTTATCTGTCAAATGCTTGGTAGCAACGCTTACTGGAGAGTCTCCCTCAAATGGAGGTTTCCCAACCAACATTTCATATAGAACAATACCTAGAGAATATAAATCTGACTTAGCAGAAACAGATTCTCCTTTTGCTTGTTCTGGGCTTATGTATGTTGCTGTTCCTAAAACCGAACCAGTCTTGGTTATATCACTAGACTCGTTTTGTACTGCAACGATACCAAAATCAGTAACCTTCACCCTACCATCTGATGTAATAAGTATATTTCCTGGTTTAATATCTCTGTGTACCAGTCCATTTGAATGAGCTGCTTGTAAGCCATTTGCAACTCTCGAACCAATATAGACCACATCGCTAATACTTAATTGTTTTTTCTTAGCAAGTATCTGTGTCAAAGAGTTTCCTTCAATATATTCCATTACAAAATATGGAACATCTTCTATCCCCCAGTCAAATATTTGTACAATATTAGGATTGTTTATATTTGATGCAACCTGTGCTTCTCTCTTGAATCTTTCAACAAACTTTTCCTGACCCACATAGGACGGCTTAAGTGTTTTGATTGCGACAAACCTCTGTAGCTCCTTATCCAAAGCTTTGTATACGAAGGCCATCCCTCCTTCTCCGAGGAGTTCAGTTATCTCATAGCGATCTTTGATTATGTCACCTATATTCATTGCTCTACAATATTAACTATTACCACACTAACATTATCTTTTGGATCGCTAGCAATTACTTCTTTTACTAACGCATCTGCTATTGTGCCTTCGCTAAGTTTCCTCTTCATATACGACTCACTAACTTCATTATAAAATCCATCAGAACAGAGCAAGACAACATCTCCAACACTTAATTGGAAATCAATTATTTCAGGTTCTAGCTTCTTTCCCGTTCCAAGTGCTTGGGTTAACATGTTATTAAAACCACTTACAACATGATCTGTAGAAATTTGGTGGAGACTTCTATTAGAGAGAACATAGCACCTAGTATCCCCAATATGTGCGAGTTTTAATTTTCCATTATTTTCAATCGAAATCAGAGTCATAGTGGTTCCCATATTGCTATATTCGGGGTTTGAAATTTGGTAATCTAATATACTCTTATCAGCATTGAAAATGATGCTCTCTAAATCCGTATTGCCATCATGTATTTCTTCAATAGCTAATTTACTTGCTATGTTTCCTCCGGTATATCCACCTAATCCGTCACAAACAGCGGCATAAAGCGTTTCACTAGTTGACCCAGAAACACTGGGATATATTGAGTCTTCATTTTTTTCACGAACAGGACCGCATTCAGAAGCAACAGTCCACACACATTTTATTTCTTTTTTCATGTACTTTGTTAATCTTAGTTGTTAAAGAGAAATTTTCTTTAGGTCAAGTAGCTAAATTGGTTTTTGCTAAGAATCTTAGGATTCTGTGAGTTGTTACTCATAGGGGTTCGATTCCCCACTTGTCTACAAAATGAACAAGAGAATAAGAAATATAGTTATATATAGGATTCTCCCAGGGGTTCTTCTGGGGGGTCTCTTATATTTTGGTTCTGTTTATTACGAACAGCGTCAAGAATTAGAAGAGTATAATCTTTTTTTAGAGACATCAGCTGCTGTCTCTGAGACCCACTATCTTGCATCTGAGTCGTTTATTCAAGTATTAGATTTTGATTTAATTAGTAGAGAAGTATTTGAATCAAAAATATCAGACATAGTTAATGATGCTCAACAAGGATACGATCTGTTGTTTTATGCTGAGTTTACTTCTCTAAATATTAAGGAAAAAGAGTTGCTTGAGATTGCTACCACTTCTTGGCTGAGAGGCCTTGAAATTTTTGAGTCTTCAATATTAACACTCGTCGATGAACCTAACTCACAGAAGATAGAGGAGAATATAGCTATAAGCATTGCTGAACTTTCTATTGGAGATAAAGCCTATGCCGAGTTTCTTTCCCTTATGGAGTTGAGGAATGAAGATTCTTACGTTCCCTACCTGTACAAAATAGAATACATAGGAGTAGAAGACAGCTCAGCTCGTTTTGCAGACCTATTAGTAGAAAAAGCTAAGGATAGTTCCGTAGGTCTTTTTTTAAGAAGAGATCTTTCAGTGACTGGAATACAGTTTGAACCTAAACAAATAGCAGAGACAGAAGAGGGATATTTTGTTTTTAATAAGGAACCAATTGTTTTGAACATTGTAATCACAAATGAGGGGAATAGGACAGAGTATGATGTTGTAGTATTAGTTTTAATTACTAATAACTCTTTAGATACTGTTTATGAAAAAAATGTTAAAGAAGCAAGCCTGGAACCAGGGAGAAGCAAGACAATTCAAGTAGACCCTATAGAGCTTGAACCTGGTGTTGAATATGAATGGTTGATAAAAATTGAAGAAGTTGAAAATGAAGAAGAAATAGATGATAATCTTTACAGAGTTAAAGGTTATGTGCCTATAGATAATTAAAAAAATGATAGACCCAAATATATTAAAAGATAATACAGAAATACTCGAAGAGAATATAAAAAGAAGAAAGCTAGATATTTCTCTAGAAGAATTAATTACGTTAGACGAGCTACGAAGGAAAGGAAAAAACGAAGCAGACGAAATAAGGTCTCAACAAAAGAAACTAAGTAAAGAGATCCCCTCTCTGAAGGGGGCTAAGAAAGAAGAAGCTCTCGAGGAAGCTGGGGCTTTGAGCAACAGTGTTAAAGAGTTGACAAAAAAGGCAGACGATGCAGAGAAAAATTTCTATGAGAAATGGGTAAAAATTCCCAATATTGTTGACAAAACATCTCCCGATGGTTCTTCAGAAGATGATAATAAAGAATTACGAATCATTGGAGACATTCCTTCAATTACAAAACCAAAAAATCACCTTGAGCTAGGTGAGAACCTAGGAATAATCGATGTGGAACAAGCAGCAAACGTATCAGGTTCTAGATTTTCCTACTTACTAGGAGATGCAGTATTGATAGAGTTTAATTTAGTTAACTGGGTTATAAGTCTTTTAAATAATAAAGGCTTTACTCCTGTTGTCCCTCCCGTTTTAGTGAGAGAAAATGCCCTTTATGGTACAGGTTTTTTCCCCGATGATGCCGAGCAGGTTTACTCGATTCCTAATGATGATCTCTATTTAGTTGGAACATCGGAAGTTTCTCTTGCAGCGTACCATGCTGAGTCAATTTTAGAAGATGATAAACTTCCTCTTCGCTATGCCGGTTTTTCTACTTGTTTTAGAAGAGAGTCTGGAACTTACGGGAAAGATACTTCCGGAATATTCAGAGTTCATCAGTTTGATAAGGTTGAAATGTTTTCATTTTGCAGTACTGAAAAGTCCAAGGAAGAGCATGAATTTTTATTGTCTATAGAAGAAGAGATAATGCAGGCACTAGAACTTCCATACAGAGTTGTAGATGTTTGTGCAGGAGATCTAGGTGCTTCTGCAACAAAAAAATATGATATTGAAGCATGGATTCCTAGTCAACAAAAATATAGAGAAGTAACCTCTTGTTCAAATACAACAGACTATCAATCTAGGAGATTAAATATAAGAACAAAGAAAGATAAAAAGTCAACCTTCATCCATACATTAAACGGTACAGCACTTGCTGTTGGTAGAGTTCTCATTGCTTTGCTTGAAAACAACCAGAATGAAGATGGAACAGTATCATTTAACGACAGTGTCGCGAGTATTGTTGGGTTAGAAAAATTAAGCTAGAGCTAAACTAGCCATCATACTTAATCCCAAAGATATATAGATAGTTCTTTCAAGTACAGCACTCTTACTTAACCACATCTGTAAACCCTCTCCAGTAAGAAGCCAGACTCCTAAGGAGAAAGGGAGGATAGAAAAGTAGATAAGCGAACCTTCTACATTGGTAATATTAAATGCTGTCAATCCTGAAATTGCCATCATAACTCCTTTTGGATTAACCCATTGGAATAGACAGGCTTGAATAAATGTCAGTGGTTTCTCAAGGCCTGTCTTTTTTTCAGAACCACTTTTTGTTGTTCCAATCTTATATGCAATATAAGTTATAACCACATAGCCAAAATATTGCAGGTATTCAAAAACCTGTTCTGGAACGAACGATAATAAATAGCCTCCAATAAAGAACAAAAAGGTAAAACCAAGCCAGATTCCTAAGAAATGTGGAAGGGACTCCTTTCTTCCGAACCGCATCCCTGATGCCATTAGCATCGAGTTGTTGGGTCCTGGAGTTATAGAGGTAACAAGTGCGAAGATAAAAAATTCTAACATTAAAAAATCCTAATAGGACAATGTAGATAGTTGTAATGTATTCTCTCTAAGATCTAAATCAAGAGAGCTACTATTTGTTAAGAGTATGGTAGATGAGACTATCCACATTTACGATGTAGTATTATTTTAGAGTATATGAATTATCAGAAAGACGAAGATAAAATGAAAGTTGCTTTGGACCAGGCATACAAAGCTCTTGAACTCAATGAGGTACCCGTTGGGGCAGCTTTATTTGATAGTAATGATGAACTGATTTGTTCAGATCACAATAGAAGAGAGATAAACCAAGACCCAACTGCGCACGCAGAAATTTTAGTACTTAAAGCTGCATCTGAAAAGCTAAAGTCATGGCGGCTCGAAAACACAACTCTAGCAGTTACTTTGGAACCAGACCCTATGTGTGCGGGAGCTATTGTGAATGCAAGAATAGGGAGATTAATTTATGGAGCTCCAAATGAAAAAGCAGGGGCAGCATGGACCTTATTTAACATTCCACAAGACCCTAGACTGAACCATTATGTGGAGATGATAGACAGTGTTTTACTTGAGGAAACAGAAGAATTATTATCTTCTTTCTTTGAAAACAGGAGGTAACTAAACTTACATACTGAAAATTTTTTTGGAGGGATCGCATAGTCTGGCCTAGTGCGCACGCTTGGAAAGCGTGTAAGGGTTT
>CAJWPI010000028.1 GCA_913045055.1 uncultured Gammaproteobacteria bacterium
GATTCTGAACTGGAAGAAGCACTTGAAGAAGACTCGGAACTAGAAGAAGATTCTGTATTCGAAGAAGCGCTTGTTGAGTTTGATATTGAGCTTGGAGCTGTACCCCATACAAAAACGTATTCAAAGACTCCAGCACATGAAATAGAGAATATAGTCCACCCTTCACTAGTTATGGTAACGTTCTCAGACCCAGATCCTGATTTAGTGCCTGACCAAGACCCTCCTGCTTGGCAAGAGGAGGCTTGAGAGGACCAAGATAGTTCAATTTGTGAACCAACTGAAACGTTATCTTGATCTGTGGAAAAGGCAGCTGATATTTCAATGGAATAAAAAAGCAATAAAAAAGTAACTAGGAAAATCTTTTTCATAGAAATTACTAAGGGTTTTTTACTATCTTATAATTCTCATCTATTTGCTTCATTTCTTTTCTTAAGAGAATTAAAGCTAAAAGATTTGGGATCGTAGCAATTGGTCCTATGACAGTAGCAATATCCCAGACAATCTTAGTATCGATAATAGCAGCTAAAAAGAAAGCACCTACGTAGATAATCCGATAGTACAAAATCCAACCTTCGCCAAATAAGTGTGCAGTTGCTCTGTCTCCATAATACGACCATGCAATAACGGTTGAAAAAGCAAATAAGAGAAGACCTATGGCTACAATGTACTGACCATATTCTCCAAAGATACTTCTTGTAAATGCCTTCCCAGTCAAGTCGGCTCCTATTAAAAGAGATTTGCCTTCTATTTTAAAATCTCCAATACCTTCTATTTTCCCGTTACTAACTCTTATTTCACCTGAAAATCTATCATTAGTGCCGTTAACAAAATAAATACTATCTTCTGCAATAGACCTGTTATGCATTAAGGTTACATCTTGATTTGTTAGAGTACCGTTTTCTATTAATAAAGTGCCGTTGTATTCTAGAGAATCATTATCTCCATAAAAATATTGTCTTAGTTCTGCTGTATCATTTTGATCTGTTTCAGAAAAGGTTCCTGAAAGATAAGTCATGGCGCTAGCTTCAAATTTATTTTCAAACTTTTCAGTCCAGACACCTGAAGAGAGTATAACTAAACCTGTTATCGTACATACTATAATTGTGTCAATAAACGGTTCTAAAATAGATACCATGCCTTCTTCTATTGGGTCTTCAGTTTTAGAAGACGCATGAGCTATAGGGGCAGAACCCTGACCTGCTTCATTAGAGTACAAACCTCGGTTTACTCCCCTGGTCAGTGCTGCCGCAACACTTGCTCCGAGGAATCCTCCTACAGCTGCTGTTGGTGTAAAGATATGTATAAAAATAGATTTGAAAGCTGGAATAATATTCTCATAATTTCCTATGATAACTGCGCTGGCTCCTACTAAGTACCAAAAAGCCATAAATGGAACTAATTTAGATGCTATTTGAGCTATTCTTTTAATACCTCCTATAATTACCATCCATAAAAGTACGGCAAGGACTGCACCTGTAGCAATTTTTGGTATGCTAAAAGTATCCTGTAAAACTACTGCTATACTGCTGATTTGCGGCATATTTCCAGTACCTAAGCACATCATTAATAGACATACAGAGAATACTACAGCTAGCCATTTCATGTTCAGTCCATTATCTATGTAATACATGGGACCACCTGACATACTTCCATCAGCTAACTTTTCTCTATATTTATGGGATAAAGTTACTTCAACAAATTTTGTTGTCATTCCCAAAAAAGCAGTTATCCACATCCAGAAAATTGCTGCTGGGCCCCCTAAAAAGATTGCTAATGCAACACCACCTATATTTCCAGTACCTATGGTCCCCGATAAAGCAGTAGTTAAAGCTTGAAAAGGTGTTGTATCGCCTTCTGTATCTGGTTTTACGTATTTTCCCGTTAATACCCTCCAACCATGCTTGAAGTACTTAATTTGAGGAAATCCCAAGTAGAGAGTAAAGAAAATACCTGTCCCTATAAGAAATGCAGGAAACCAGTATTGATCTACAAGATAATAAGTAAGAAAATCAAGGATTTGCACTAAAGTATTCATGTAAGTTATGAAATAGTTAGCCCAAATGTTTTTCTAACTCTGTGTAACCACCTATGTAAACGCCATCCATAGTGATTTGAGGAAATGTTCGTGCTTCTGGAAACTTGTCCTGTAATTCTTCACGAGAAAAATCGATATCTAGCATGAACTTCTTATATTCAAGTTTTTTTAGCTTACATAAAGCTTCAGCTCTATCACAAAAAATACATTGTGGTTTAGACCATATTTCTATCATCTACTTGTCTACTCTATTATTCGTTATAAACTAATCGTCCTAATCAACAGCTGAATCGTTATGATACTTGAAGCAATCAAATTTTCTAACAGTTTCTTTACAAGAAATTTTATTAGGATTGTCTTCATTTGTGCAATTCCAATTTTATTTATAAGTATATTTCAATTAACAATAGATCCTTTACCCTGGGATAATTTAACAGAATTATCTTTCACTACACTGGTATTCCAATCTTTCAATATCTTATTTCAAATAGCTTTCTTATCTTTATCTATTCTTTTAATTAATGATCTTTCTAATGATAAAAGCCAAACAATAGTTAATTATTTATTTAAATGTAGTTTTTTTGTACCTACGCTTACTTTAGCTTATTTTTTTGTAGCTTCAGTTGTTTCTTTTGGAATAATACTTTTTATTCTTCCTGGTGTTTACTTGCTAGGTAGATTCATTTATCTACCTTTTGTTGTTGTACTGGATAATAGAAAGTTTATTGAATCACTAAAGCTTGCACAAACTTATGCAAAAAAAGAAGCATGGTTACTGGGTTCTGCAGCATTTTTTCTATACTTTGTTTATTTCTTTATAACTGTAACTTTTGGATCAATCTTCTTTGACCCCAACAAAGAAGTCATCCCTCCTCAATTTCTTTTTTTTATATACCTATCTTCTTTTTTATTCCAAATTTACTTTAATATTTTTATATTTTCCTTGTATAAGAACAGAGAAAAAAATAAATAGATTTTATGAAGAGATAGCTAGTTCTATATTCCAACTTATAAAAAGAGCTTTTAGTAAATAATCAATTCTTAGATTTGTTTCATCATTAATCCCATTCCAAGTTTTATTAGTTTCTTCTAATAATTGAAAAAGAGTCTGATTATTTACTTTCTTACCAAGATAGGAGGAGATATGATCTGTGTCAGAAGTAGTGTTGCACGATTCTTGATAAAAATGATGTCTTAAAGAATCTCTTAATAGATCTACCATCCATTCTATTTTAATTGGTAAAGATTCAAGATCTTTAGACCATTCTTCAGAAACTAGAATAATGTTTTCACCCTTTTTAATAATGTCAGAAATATTACTTATAAATAGCTCTCTATTCTCATTTAGTGACTGGGATAAAAGTTTAGCTGCTTCAATAGGTCTATTTTTTGATAGATTTAAAGCTAACTCCACATCCCTGTCTTCTATGCCTTCAGTTTTAAGCCATGCCTTAACTTGTTCTCTTTTTGGTGTATTAACCTTTATTTCTGAGCATCTACTTAAAATTGTAGGGGTTAATAGTTGTGATCTATGACTAACCAAGATAAATAAGCTATTTTTAGGTGGTTCTTCTAAGATTTTAAGAGCAGAATTAGAGGCATCTTTATTCATTGCTTCTGCCGGATAAATTAAAAAGATTTTATTACCATTTAAAAAAGAAGATTCAAAAAGATCATCAAAGCATTCTCTAATCTGATTTATACCTATTTGCTTCTTCTCTTTCTCTCTTTCAATTAAATGGAAATCTGGATGATTAGAAGATATAAATAATTTACATGAATTACATCTGCAACTATCTAAAAATCTCTCTTCTTTGCACAAAATCTTTCTTGAAATTTCTTCAGCAAGTTGTTTTTTTCCTATACCCTTTCTTCCACTTATGAGGTAGGCATGACTGAGTTGCTTTTTACTAAATAAGGAATGGTAATCTTTGGTCCAAGGTAGAGAACTATTTTGCATAATTAGTAATTAAAGTATCTGATTAATTGCTTTTTTTACTTGAGCTGATACTTCTTTTAATGATTTTGAACTATCTATAATTACAATCCTATCTTTATTCTTTTCTGCTAATCTCAAGTAAGCTTCTCTTATTTTATTATGAAAGTCTATTGGTTCAGATTCAAATCTATCTAAATTTTCTCTATCAGCAATTCTTTGAAAAGCTAAATTCACGGGTAAATCAAAAAGCAGAGTTAGAGCAGGAACTGGCAATTCTAATGCTCCTGCTATAAGCTCGATCTTACTTATCTCTAGTCCCCTACCCCCTCCTTGATAAGCCATTGTGGAATCCATAAATCTATCAGTTACAACCCACGTTCCTTTATTAAGATTAGGTTTTATAACTTTATCAACATGATCTTTTCTGTCTGCTAACATCAAAAGCAGTTCTACTTCCGAAGATATTGTGGTTTTTTTGTTTAATAATAGCTCTCTAAGCTCATTACCTATACTACTTCCCCCAGGTTCTCTGGTGTTAATATGTTCTATACTTTGTTTATCTAAAATTTTATTAATTGTTTGAAGACTAGTTGTTTTACCAGAACCTTCAATTCCTTCTAAACTTATAAATCTAGCTTCTTTCATTGAATTAATTGATATTTTCTAACTGCCTCATTATGTTCTTCAAGTGTTTCTGAAAAATGATGTGTTCCATCTCCTTTAGAAACAAAGTAAAGATATGATCCGTCACTAGGCATGAAAGAAGCAATTAATGATGTCTCACTTACAAGTCCTATAGGACCAGGAGGAAGCCCTTTATTAACATAGGTGTTGTATGGATGTTTCATCTGTAGGTCTTTTCTTTTAATATCTCCATCAAATTTCTTACCTAAAGCAAAGATCACTGTAGGATCAGATTGTAGCTTCATATTTAACTTAAGTCTTCTAATGAAAACTCCTGCTATATCTTTTTTTTCTTTACCTTCTTTTTCTATTATTGAGGCAAGTATAAGTGCCTCGTAAGAGCTTTTGTAAGGTAAATCTAGTCTCCTTTCAGACCATAAGTTAGTAAGTATTTTTTGTTGTTTATTATAGGCTCGCTTTAAAATATCAGAATAATTATCTCCCTTTTGATAAAAGTAAGTGTCTGGTGAAAATAGTCCTTCTAGTGAGGTATTTTTAATAGAAAGCTCTTTTCTTAGAGTAATATAAGGCGGTTCTAAATCATTTTTTAGGACTGCCTGAGATTTAAGATTAGCCAATACTTCTAGAAAAGTAGAGGCCTCTTTAAGCCTAATTTGTCTATAAAAAACATCTCCACTAGACAGTTTATTAATTAAATTAAAAGTATTATCACCAGGTAAAAGCTGATATTCACCTGTATAAATAAACTTAGATTTTCCACTAATAATAAGATAGGTTTTAATAAGAAATGGATAGGGAATAACTTTTTTCTTTTCTAGGTTATTAATTATTTGATTTAAAGAAGAACCCTCTTTTATTTCTATAAAAGTTTTTTCTTTAATAGCTATTGGTTTGAATAGTTGAATTAAAAGAAAAGATAATGAAATTAATACTAGAAGACTTACCAGAAAAAAACTTTTTTTATAACTCACTTAGTTAGGATACCTCAGAAAAAACTAAAGTTGCATTAGTTCCTCCAAATCCAAAAGAATTAGAGATACTATTTTTTATATTAAATTCACTAGCTTCGTTAGCAGAATAATTAAGATCACAACCTTCGTCTGGATGAATTAAATTAATTGTAGGTGGCGTTACATTATCTTGAATAGCTAAAATAGAAAATATTGCTTCAATAGCGCCTGCTGCACCTAATAAATGTCCTGTCATAGATTTTGTTGAACTAACAATAAATTTTGTGGAATCATTTCCAAATATCTTTTTTACAGCTAAATTCTCAGCAATGTCTCCCATAGGAGTAGAAGTACCATGAGCGTTTATGTACTGTATGTCTTCAGGATGTAATTCTGCATCAGCAAGGGCATTCTTCATAGCAAGACAGGCTCCTTCTCCATCTTCTGGAGGGGCAGTTATGTGGTAAGCATCTGCACTCATACCAAAACCTTTTAATTCAGCATACACTTTAGCCTTTCTCTTTTTTGCGTGTTCATATTCCTCTAGCATTAAACAACCAGCCCCTTCTCCAAGAACAAATCCATCTCTATCTTTGTCCCAAGGTCTACTGGCTTCTTGAGGTCTTTCGTTATTTGTGGATAAGGCTTTGGCTGCATTGAAACCTGCTAACCCAAGAGGAGTAATTGCCATCTCAGAACCACCCGTTAACATAATATCGGCATCACCATGAATAATACTACGAAAAGCATACCCTATGGAGTGACTTGCACTAGAGCATGCACTTGCTATGGAAATATTTGGTCCTTTATACCCAAATTCAAGAGAAGCATATCCAGAAACCATATTTGAGATTGATCCAGGAACAAAGAACGGAGAAATCTTCTTAGGTCCAGTTTCTTTTAAATTAAGACTATTAGTCTCTATGGTTAATAGTCCACCTATCCCTGAACCTATAGACACTCCTATTCTCGCTGGATCTAAATTGTTTATTTCTATTCCAGAATCCTTAACGCATTGTTGAGAAGCAATTAATCCATATTGTATAAAAGCATCAGTTCTTCTGATGATCTTCTTATCTAGATAATCTTCTGGAGAAAAACTACTAAGACTAGCAGCAAATTTGGTTTCAAAATCTTTGGTATCAAAGTAACTGATATCTTTTACGCCACTTTTTCCAGAAATAGTGTTCTCCCAACATTCCTCTACGGTATTTCCTGTTGGGGCCAGAATTCCTAAACCAGTTACTACTACCCGTCTATCAGGCATAATTTTAAAATTGGGAACCTAATTATCCCAAGAAGAATTGTTAAGAATTATTGGTTATGTAGTCTACGGCATTTTTAACAGTTACAATGCCTTCAGCTTCTTCATCAGGTATCTCAATTTCAAATTCCTCTTCAAAAGCCATTACTAACTCAACTGTATCAAGAGAATCAGCCCCAAGATCATCTATAAAAGATGCTTCCAGTTTTACTTCCTCTGTATTCACACCCAATTGTTCACATACTATCTTTTGAACTCTTTCATCAATGCTCATAAGTTTTGTCTCCTATTGGCAAATAAAATGACTAACCCTCTAAGTTAGAGGGCGCATGTTAAACAAGTTTTGATTTTTTTTCATTATTCATTTACTAATATCTTAGAGAAAGTCAAGATATCTTAAAGTTTTGTTACATAAATAATCCACCATTTACATGAATTGTTTGGCCTGTAATGTAAGAAGCTTCTTCAGAACTTAAAAAAAGAATTAAATCTGAAACCTCCTCTGCCTTACCAAATCTTGATAAAGGTATCCTTTCAAGTATCTCTTCTTTTGCCTTCCTATCAATATTTTTTGTCATGTCTGTTTCTATATAACCTGGAGCTACTGAGTTTATAGTTATTCCTCTTGATCCTACTTCATTAGCTACAGTTCTTGAAAAAGCCTCTATTCCAGATTTTGCTGCAGAATAGTTAGCCTGACCTTTATTTCCTATAGAGGCGGCTGTAGAACTTATATTGATTACTCTTCCCCATTTAGCTTTGATCATGTTCTTTAATATTTTTTTTGTAATTCTGAAAGCGCCATTTAAATGTATATTAATAACCTTCAACCATTCTTCTTCTCGCATTCTTAACAAGATGTTATCTTTAGTAATCCCGGCGTTATTTATCAGAATATTAATATCTTGATGGTCATTATCAATAATCTTTAAGAAGGCATCTATTGATTCATTGTTATCTAAATTTAACTCGATCCCTATATGACCATTTTTAGAAATTTCTTTTACTCCCAATCTTGAAGTAGCGGTGCCAACAACTAAATAACCCTCTTCTTTAAAATTAAGAGCTATATTTTTCCCTATGCCTCTTGAAGCACCAGTAATCAAAACTTTTTTATTATCAGTTTGCATTTTTTAGCTCTAAATAATGATTATAATTATCTAAATCTATTGTATTGACCCTAGGATCAATTCTCTTTATTAGACCACTTAAAACCTTTGAAGGTCCACATTCTATTATGTTATTTACCCCTCCCTTTTCTATCATGAGTTTTATAGTATCTGACCACTTTACAGGTTTAAAGATTTGTTCAATTAATTTTTCTTTTATATGTTTTGCTGTTGTTGAAATTGAAACATCAACATTATGAATTACAGGAATAATCGGGTCATAGAAAGTAACTTGTTCTATCACTTGTGCAAATTCTTTAGATGCTGAAAGCATTAAATCTGAATGAGCGGGTACACTCATTTTTAATTTTATTGCTCTCTTAGCTCCTTCTTTTTTACATAAAATAATTGCTTCCTCAATGCCTATAGTGGTGCCAGAGATAACTATCTGATTTGGGGAATTAATATTGGCTATGTTTACTAATTTACTTGGGTTTGTAGTAACGCGTCTACAAATATCTGAAACAGTTTCTTCTTTAAGTCCAATGATGGCTGCTATTGAACCTTCTTTTTCAGGTACAGCATTTTGCATTAATTGACTTCTAGATTTTACTAACTCTAGAGCTTCTTCAAATTTCAATGCTTCTGCCGCTACTAAAGCAGCGTATTCTCCAAGGGAATGACCTGCTAAAAAGTAAAGATTTTTGAGTTTGGGAGCAACAAGCTTCCATAAAGCAACATTTGCTACCAACATTAAAGGTTGAGTAATTTCAGTCCTTGAGAGGTTCTCTTCTTCTTTAGAATTAATTAATTGAATTAAATCTATATCTATTATTTGAGAAGAAGTTTCAAATATTTCTTTAAATGTTGGTTCATTAAGAAAGTAATTTTCCAACATAGATAGATACTGAGAACCTTGCCCTGGAAATACTACAGCATTAATTAGAGAAGCCATTTTGGGAATTATTCTTCCGGGCTCTCTTCCGGTTGCTTAATGTCTATAATTTTCTTTCCTTTATAAAACCCATTAGCTGTCATTTGATGACGCAGATGTGTCTCACCAGTAACAACATCAGTTGAATAAGTAGGTTTTTTTAATGCGTGATGAGATCTTCTCTTCCCTCTTCTTGATCTCGATACTTTGCTTTTTTGTACAGCCATAACAACCTCAAATTCGAATTTTATTCCAATTATTTGATTAGGTCTCTAATTTTTTTAAAAGGCCTTACTTTATCTGTATCTGTGAATGATTCCTGAACAGTTCTGCATTTATCTTCAGAACAAACTAAAGAAGTAGAAGAATTTAGATATATTTCTTCTAAAATAAGTTCTTCTATTTTAAAAAAATCTAAATCTTGAAAATGAACATCTAAATCATTATCAGAGTCTTCTAAATTACTGAGGTCCTGGATAATTACATTGGACTCTATTTTAATTGGAACTTTAATTTGATCTAAACAATATTGGCATTGGGACTCAAACTTACCTCTTATTAAACCTATAAAGTTAAACTCTTTAAGAGAAATTTTTTTTATTTCAGCTTTAACCTTAACGACACTGCTTATATTTCCTTGTTGAAATATCTCGTTAAAGTCAGGGATCTCTTCATTTAATTTAAGAGGTAAAGATATTTCATTTAAGTTTATCGAGTCTGTCATGTTAATAACTGTTGAAAAAGCATTGGTTCATCAACTTTAAATTTTAGTTTTAAACTAGGAAAATTTATTGACTGTGAGTGAAGGCACATTCTTCTTAAACCTCTTTTTTTTAAAGCTTTATTAAAATCTTTATCTCCATATTTTTGGTCACCAGCAATAGGATGACCTAAATGGGTTGTCTGCACTCTAATTTGATGTGTACGACCGGTAATTATCTTACATTTAATTAGACTTAGGTTTTTTTTATATTTTACCAATTCAAAATAACTTAAAGATTTCTTACCTCCTTTTTTAACTTTAACTTCTCTTTCTCCAGACCTTTTGGAATTCTTAATTAGTTCTAACTCAATGGAAGTTAGGTCAAGTGGCCATTTACCTTTAACAAGTGCCAAGTAATGTTTTTCAACCCTACCCTCTCGTAATTCTTTATGCATGGATCTGAGGGTAGATCTTTTTAAAGCAACAACTATACAACCAGAAGTTTCTTTATCTAACCTATGAACAAGCTGAGCATTCTTAAACTTTACATCTATTTGTCTTAAAGATTCTATTAAACCTAATGAAATCCCACTGCCACCGTGGCTTGCCATTCCTATAGGTTTATTTATAACTATTAAATTTTCATTTTTGAATACAATACTTCTTTCGATTAACTTTCTTGCATTATCTTTTAATTTACCTTTTTTTGTTATTTCCAAGGAGTATGGGGGTATCCGTATTTCATCTCCTTCTCTTAACCTTGTACTTGGTTTTGAACGCGACCCATTAACTCTAACTTCCCCTTTTCTGATGATTGAATATATTTTTGTTCTAGGAAGCCCTTTTATCCTTGAAATAAGGCAATTGTCTAGCCTTACATCATCATATTCTTTGGTTACCTTATACTTTGTAACTGGAAATTGTTTAGTTTGCATTCTAATTTTGTGTTAACAAGCCTTTTAATAAGCACATCGATATGCTATTTTAAATAAGAAGTTGTCTATATTTACATAAAAACAAAACAGAAAGACAACAATTGTTAAATAAAAAAGCAGATTTAGAAAGTTAAGTTACTGATAAAAAGAATTCTAAGCTACGTGGGCGTGGCACAAAAAAACTATAATTCGCTCATCAAAAAATTAAAGCAATTAAAGCTTTTACATAAGATCAAGTACTAACTCGCTGCTTTCCTTGAGAGGGAAGATAATGAAAAGAATGTTGATAAATGCTACTCAACCAGAAGAGTTGCGAGTAGCTCTAGTGGATGGACAGATACTCTATGACTTTGACATAGAGCAAATTGGAAAAGAAAGAAAAAGATCTAATATATACAAAGGTAGAGTTTCAAGGATTGAAAAAAGCCTTGGAGCCGCTTTTGTAGAATTTGGATCAGAAAAACATGGATTTCTTCCAATAAAAGAACTTGCTCCCCACTTTTTCAAGACTAGCTCTAAAAATACTATCGATGATGTCTTGAGCCAAGGTCAAGAAATAATAGTCCAAGTAGATAAGGAAGAAAGGGGCTCAAAAGGAGCTGTATTAAGTACTTTTATATCTTTAGCTGGACACTACTTAGTGCTTATGCCAAATAATCCAGACTCTGGTGGTATATCAAGAAGTATAGAAGGTAAAGCTAGAGATGAAATGAAATCTAAAATGAACTCCTTAAATGTTCCTGAAGGGATGGGTTTAATACTAAGAACAGCTGGAGAAGGTACAAGCTTAGAAGATCTCAATTGGGATCTAGAATACCTATTAAATGTTTGGGATGCTGTACAAGAAGCTTATCAATTGAAAAAAGCCCCTTTTCTTATTTTTAAAGAAAATGACCTTATATCAAGATCTCTTAGAGATTTTCTTAGAGAGGATATTACTGAAGTCTTAATTGATAGCGATGAAGCTTATGATCAGGCATGTGAATTTTCATCTAGATTAATGCCAGATTTTGAGGAAAGAATCAAAAGGTATGATGAATCTATACCGCTTTTTACTCGTTATCAGATAGAGTCACAAATAGAAACCGCATATCAAAGAGAGGTAAATCTTATAAGTGGAGGATCAGTTGTTATAGATCAAACTGAAGCTTTAGTTTCAATTGATATAAATTCAGCAAAATCTACCAGTGGATCTGATATAGAAGAGACGGCTTTAAAAACTAATTTAGAAGCAGCAAAAGAGATAGCTAAGCAGTTAAGATTAAGAGATATGGGCGGTCTAATCGTCATAGATTTTATAGATATGCAAGCTTTAAAGAATAAAAGAAAAGTTGAAGATGTTCTTCTTTCATCTTTATCCATAGATAGGGCAAAAGTACAAGTAGGAAGGATTTCAAGATTTGGGCTTCTAGAGATGTCAAGACAAAGATTAAGACCTTCTTTACAAGAAAGATGGACACAAGATATCAGCAGTCTCTCAACTGCAGTCTTAAGGTTAATAGAAGAAGATGCTGGTAAAAAGAAAAGTGGAGAAGTAAGAGCTGTCGTGTCTTCAGATATGTCAGTTTTTTTACTAAATGAAAGAAGAGCTCGTATAAATGAAATAGAAGAAAAAACAGGAGTCAGAATTGTAGTAGTTTCTGATCCAAGTAGAGCAGATAACAGATTCGAAGTTTCCAGAATTAAGGAAGATAAGAAATCTTCAAAAGGAACTAAGAGCTACAAAATACAAGAAGAGATTGAAACAACTAGCAAAAAGGACCCTCAATCAGAAATCAAAAAAATTGAAGAAGCTGCCGTTAATATGCTTCCAGCAAGAAAACCAAAAAGAAAAGGAGATAGTTTTTTTGGGAGATTAATGGGATTTTTAACTAGTGATACGAAAGAAGAAAAGAAACCGAAAAAAAAGGAATTTAAGAAGAGACCAAGACCAAACAAGAACAGAGAAAGAAACTTTTCTAAAACAAAAGGAAAGACTAAATCCAAACAAAATAATAGGAATATTAAAGGAGGAAATAAGAAGAGAGGACCAAATAGCGAAAGAGTGGCTAATGAGGGTAAGAAAAATAGCATGAACGCCACTGCCACTAAAGATAGAAAAGTAGATGGTAATAAGACACAAAAGGCTGGTTCTGAAAAAAGAAAGCCAAAGGAATTTAAAAAATCTCCCCCAAAAAAGAAAACGCCTTTATTAAAAGAAAAAATAAAGACAGATACAACACCTGAGGTGATAAAAGAAAAAAAACCTCTTAAATCAGGTAAGGATTGGGGGCAGGCTGCAAATGATCCTAGAAAAAAATCTACCTAAAAGCAGGTAATTTATTCAAATACATTTTGCTTACATAGCTCTCTATTAATTTTCCTGAAATAGAAATCCTAGCAGAGGGTGTTTCGGGTAAAGATCTATAATTAAACCATTTAACAATATCAATTTCTTTATTATCTGCTTTTAGATCACCAGATAGATATTCTGCATGAAAACCTAACATTAATTGACTAGGAAAAGGCCATGATTGACTTCCGAAATAAGAAAGATTAGTTATTTTAATATTAACTTCTTCATATATTTCTCTATGAATAGCTTCTTCTACTGTTTCACCAGCTTCAATAAAGCCAGCTAAAGTGCTATATAATTTTCCTGGAAAGTTCTTATTGTGTGCTAAGAGAATTTTATCTTGTTTAGTCACTAAAACTATTATGCAAGGAGATATTCTAGGATAAACTAATGAGTCCTTTTTTTCACATTCCATTGCTGTTTCTGTGGGATGTTTTTTCATCTTGGAACCACATTTAGAACAATATTGATTGTTCCTATACCATTCTGATAATTGAATAGCTCTAGAGCAAAGACCAAATAAATTATCAGGTATTCTTCCTAATAAAGACATCATGTTTTGTAGTATGGTGTTCTCTAATAATGCAGAATCTTTTGATAAATCCTCTACATAACATAATTTATCATCAAGCATTCCAAGAAAATGAGATGTTGATGCATCCATACCCGACCATTTTTTTTCTTCTTTGGTTAGAAAAACAAGGTTATTGGTTTTGGAATCAATTAATAGCTCATTATTTTTTATACATAAGTAAATTGATTCTGAATCGAGATTTGGAAAGTTTTCTGGAATAAATGTGCAATTTAATTTTGGAACATACATGACTAAATTATTCTAAGTTAGTCTTACTTAGTTTAAAATAAGTTTTTTTAAGTTAAACAAATGGAAGTCTTAACACTAAATGAAGGAATGCTAGTATCAGGAATTGTTCTAGCTATCAGTTTTATTTTAATTTTTACTGAAACTCTTCATGGATTTCATAGAAGTAAAGTTGCAATGGCCGGTGCAGGTGCAATGATTCTAGTTGGTCAGTACTATGGCTATTATGGTCCAGATGAAGCATTCGAAGCTGTTGATTGGAATGTTATTTTCCTTCTAGCGAGCATGATGGCTATTGTAGCTATAATGGTCAGTACAGGAGGGTTTGAACGCCTTGCAGCACAAATAGGAAGATTTGCTAAAGGAAGGCAGTTTCTGTTGATGGCTATTATGGGGACAGCAGTTACCCTACTTTCACTTCTTTTAGACAATGTAACTACAGTGGTCATATTTGGTCCTTTAATAGTCTTAATTGCACAAAAAATGAAAGTTACCCCTATTCCTTACCTTATGGCAGCAGCACTACTTTCTGATACGGGTGGAGTTGCAACTCTTGTTGGAGATCCACCAAATTTAATGATAGGAAGTGCAGTAGGGATAAGTTTTGTAACCTTCTTTGAAAAAATGGGTCTAATAGTTTTTGTTGCCTGGCTAGGTACTTTATTTGCACTTAGATTTTTATGCAGAAAAGATCTTGCAATCACACCTCAAGGTTCTTTTGAAGATGATATCCCTTACAAGGATCAATCATTGTGGATAAAGTCTTGTGCAGTTTTAGGGCTGTTGGTAGTACTCTTTATTAGTCACGATACTATTCACTGGCAGCCTTGGATGGTAGCAGGTGCTGGGTTAATTATTCTAGTGTTAATTGCTAAGTACATTGAGATGGAAGAAGTTATGAAAGAGGTAGAGATGCCTTTACTAATTTTCTTCATCTCTTTATTTATTATTGTTGGTGGAGTTGAACATAGTCACTTTCTTCAATACCTTGGACAGTTCATCATAGATTTCGTAGCACAAGATTTATTGTTAGCATCAATAATTTTGATGTGGGTAGCGGCTTTTATGTCTGCTGCTATTGATAATATTCCTTTTACTGCCGCTATGATACCCATTCTTCTTTCTTTAGAAGCTCAAGGTATAGATGTCACTCCGTTATGGTGGTCACTAGCATTAGGAGTGGGTATGGGCGGAAATGGTACACATATTGGCTCTACAGCTAACGTCTATATTGTAACTGTGTCAGAAAGACTAGCTAAGAAAGAAAATAACCCAGATTTGGCTATAACACCCCTAAAATGGGCTAAAATAGGTTTTCCTGTTATGCTTCTTACGCTTGTAATTTGTACTATCATCATGTACTTCTTCTTTGACTATTACGCGACTCCATTTCCAAGAACTTCTTAAAAATTCTCTTGATGCTCAGAAGGTTTTGCGTAGCTCCTATGATGGGTAGAACTGACCGTCATGAACGTTATTTCTTACGTAAATTATCTTCTCGAGCTTTCCTTTATACTGAAATGGTTCATGCAAATGCTGTAATTAGAAATAGTGAATTACTAAAATATAATCCTTGTGAAAATCCTTTAGGAATTCAATTAGGAGGATGTGATCCAATTTCTTTAAGTGACGCAGCTCAAAAAGCTCAAGAATATGGTTATGATGAAATAAATCTAAATGTAGGATGTCCAAGCAAGAAAGTTAGAGAAGGAAAGTTTGGTGCTGTACTTATGAAAAACCCAAAAAAAGTTGCTGATTGTGTAAAGGCCTTAATAAATAGCGTAGAGATACCTGTATCTATTAAATGTAGAATCGGTGTAGACGATATGGATAGTGAAAAGGATTTAGATAACTTTATTCAAATTACTAAAGATGCAGGTTGTTCCATATATATTATTCATGCTAGAAAAGCTTTATTGCAAGGCTTAAGTCCAAAAGAAAATAGGAATATTCCTCCCCTTGACTATAAGCGAGTTTATAGGCTTAAAGAGAAGTTCCCTGAGCTTGAGATAATACTTAATGGAGGACTTTCTAAAATACATAACAGTGTTACTCATCTGGGTTATGTTAATGGAATTATGATGGGGAGAGGGGTTTACCAAGACCCCTTTCAGATAAGAGACGTTGATGAGCTCTTCTATGATCAAAGAGCTTTTAATAAATCGAGACTAGAAGTATTTAAAGAGCTTATGCCATATCTAATAGAACAAGGGAATAAAGGTATAAAAATTAATTTAATAATGAGACATTTTATAGGATTGTTTAAAGGAACAAGCCAAGCAAAAAAACTTAGAAAATTATTAACCTCTATTCATAGTGATAAGAGAATAGAAGATCAATTGATCTCCATTACAAACAAATTAGAGTTTTATGTTAGATAAATTAAAAAAGCTATTTTCAGGTATTTCTGAAAAGGAAGAAATTGAAAATGAAGATCTAAATGAAGCACTTCAATTTGCTTCATCGGCTTTATTGATTGAAACTGCTTTAGCGGATAAAAATTTTGATGAATTAGAGATTAATTCTTTAAAAGAAACATTAAAAACCGTTTTTTCTATAGATAATAAAACTATAGAAATAATTATTGAAGATGCACAGGAAACAGTTGATGAATCTACTTCATTATATGAACACACAAGGATCATTAATGACTCTTGTACCTATGAAGATAAGAAAAAGCTCTTGAATTGTCTTTGGGCAATAGCTTTTGCCGACGGCAAAGTAGATAAATACGAAGAACATCTTATAAGGAAAATATCTGGGCTTTTACATATTTCCCATTCAGATTTTATATCGGAAAAACTTAAGATTACTAAAAGTTAATCAAAATCATCAAAATTATCAAAGTTGTCTTCAATTAAACCATCTTTTAATTCAAATTCTCGATTTTGATAATAAGCATCTCTAAAGAAAATATACTGATCTCCAATTACTATTGATTCAAGACCCAAATATCTAGCTCTAGTGTCTATTAAATCCAGAAATTTTAAGCTATAAACTGTTCTTTCGTGATCAATAAAAATTGAAGGACTTAAAAAAGCATCAGGTATCATGGCAAAAGAATCTTTAAGAGTACTAGGTCCTAATAAAGGTAAAACTATATAAGGGCCATCAGGGACTCCCCATTTTGCTAAAGTCTGACCAAAATCTTCATCATGTTTTTTAAGCCCAAGAGTGCTTGCTACATCAAAGATACCACCAATACCAAGACTGCTATTAATGATTATTCTGCCTAAATCTGAGACACCATCTATTATTTTCCCTTGTAAAAGATTATTAAAACAAACGCTAATATCTTCGATATTAAAGATTACGTTACTTATACCAACTTCTAATATATCCGGAGTAATTCTTTTATAACCATTGGCTATTGGTTTAGCTATAGAGTTATCAAGAGAATTATTAACATCAAATGTAACTCTATTTATTTCTTCAAATGGGTCATTAGCGAATATTTGAAAAGTAAAGATCAGAATAAATGTAAAGGAAAAGATTTTAGTCATTAGGTAAATTAATTTGGGGAATAGTTTTACTTAATTCCTCAGTTAAATCATCTATTTTTTTTACAACAAACGAAGAAATTTGATCAAATTCATCTCTCATGTCCTTGTCTTCATAGATGACATTTAACCCTTCAGTTTCTATTAATGGTAGTTGAGAAATAAGATCAATTTTATAATCAACTGATAAATCTTTTCCTCCATCCTTACCGAATAAAAAATATTTCTTATTTGATTCTTTAGGAGAAAACCAACTCATATTTTCTATTAGCCCTAATAGAGGTACTTCTAGTTTTAATATCATCTCAATTCCCTTCTTGGTATCCGCAACAGATACATCTTCTGGTGTTGTTATAATTAAGGCACCTTTTAAAGGAATTTTTTGTAATAAAGTTAATTGAACATCCCCTGTACCGGGAGGAGTATCTACAATCAAATAATCTAGTTCTTGCCAATTTGTCTGGGATATTAATTGGAGCACAGCACCGCTTACCATTGGTCCTCTCCAAATTACAGGCATTTTGTCATTGCTTATTAACCCCATAGACATAAATTTAATTCCACTTTTGTTTACAGGTTGAAGAAATTTTTGATCTTTTACTTCTACTTGTTGATTAGAAGCGTGCATCAAAATTGTCTGACTAGGCCCATAAATATCAGCATCTGCCAATCCTACTTTTAGACCTTTCTCTTGTAGTGAAAGAGCTAAATTTAATGAAACTGCAGATTTACCTACACCCCCTTTAGCTGAAAATACTCCAATAATATTTTTTACCTTTTTTAAGCTATCAGGTACATTAATTTTTTCTAGATTTTTAGACATCTTATTTACTTAATACAATACGATATAATAGTAATAATTAACATTCTAAGGGTTGCTTCTATCTGTGCAATATGTCAAAAGATAAATCGAATAGAGATATTTTAGTAACAAATGCCCTCCCCTATGCAAATGGCCCGCTTCATTTAGGTCATATCTTGGAACATATACAGTCTGATATTTGGGTTCGTTATCAAAAGTTAATTGGTAATTATTGCACATATATATGTGGAGAAGATGCTCATGGTACCTCTATTATGCTCAAAGCTGAAGAGTTAGATATATCTCCTGAAGAGTTAATTGATAGGGTAAAGAAAAGTCACTTAGAGGACTTAGAGGCTTTCGATATAGATTATGATAATTTTTATACTACACATAGCGAAGAAAATAAATTTTATTCCGAGCTTATTTTTAAACGCCTTAAAGAACAAAACCTTGTTGAAGAAAAAGAAATAGAGCAACTCTATGATACAGAAAAGAAATTATTTCTTTCTGATAGATATATTAAGGGGCAGTGTCCTAAATGTGGTGCAAAAGACCAATACGGTGATAATTGTGAAGCTTGTAGTACTACCTATTCTGCAACTGAACTCTTAAATCCAATTTCTGTAATAACAAATTCTCAGCCTGAGCTCAAAAAGAGTACACACTTATTTTTTAAATTATCTAATTTAAAAAAAGAAATAAAGGAATGGTTAGACAATGCCAAAATTTCAAAACAGGCTCGCAATAAACTTTTGGAATGGGTTGATGGAGAAATAAAAGATTGGGATATAAGTCGTGATAAACCTTATTTTGGTTTTAAAATTCCTGGTTATACAGATCAATATTTTTATGTTTGGTTAGATGCACCTATAGGATATCTCGCAAGCCATAAAAATTATCTAGACAAAAAAAATCAATCTGAAACCTTTGAAGATTTCTGGAATTCAGACTCGGTGAAGGAGCTTTATCATTTTATTGGAAAAGATATTATGTATTTTCATGCCCTCTTTTTTCCAGTTATGTTGCTTAAAGCAAATTTCCGACAACCTAACGGTGTTTTCATACATGGCTTCTTAACTGTAGATAGTGAAAAAATGTCAAAATCAAGAGGAACTTTTATTCTTGCTAAAACCTTCCATAAAAATCTTGATCCTGAGTATTTAAGATATTATTTTGCTGCTAAATTAAGTTCTGGTGTAGAGGATATAGATTTAAATTTAAATGACTTTTGTCAAAGAGTTAATTCAGATTTGATTGGAAAATTTGTCAATATAGGAAGCAGAACAGCAAAATTTATAAACGATAATTTCCACAATAAATTATCTCTAAATCCTCATAATGAAGAATTAATAAATGAATTTATAAATAGATCTCCTGTAGTTCATCAAGCGTATGAGCAGAGAGAATATAGTAAAGCTATAAGAGAAATTATGAGATTAGCTGATAAGGCTAATCAATATATTGATAAAATGCAGCCCTGGGTTCTGATTAAGGATAAAGATAATAATGAACTTGTTCAATCTGTCTGCACTACTTCACTAAATTTATTTAGACTATTAGCTATTATGTTGATTCCTGTTTTGCCAAAATTAACTACAAGGGTCTTTGAATTTCTATCTATTAAAACTCCAGTTTGGGAAGAAATTGATATTTTGCTTTTAGACCATAAAATTTCAAAATATAAACCTTTATTAACTAGAATTGATGAAGCAAATATAGAGAAAATTAGAAAACAAACCAAGGAATCATAATGGAAGACATAAACATAGAAGATTTTCTCAAAATAGATTTAAGGGTAGCTAGAATCGTAGATGCTGAGTCTGTAGAAGAAGCAGAAAAATTAATTAAATTAAGATTAGATCTAGGAAATGAAGGAGAAAAAACTGTTTTTG
>CAJWPI010000029.1 GCA_913045055.1 uncultured Gammaproteobacteria bacterium
ATGGGTCTGAAAACCTCCTAATTGGTTAATGGAAGGAGATATGCAGGAAAAAGATGATATTTCTACTTCAGAAGAAGGAATAAATCTAAAAGAATTATTTAAAATTGTTTGGGAAGCGAAAGGCTTCGTGGTTTTAGTCTCTTTTCTATTTTTTGCTTTCTCTGTTTATTATGTAAAAAGTTTACCCGATTCATATTCTGCTTATGGAACCTATCTTCCATCTGCTGACTCTGAAGTTACTTTATCGTCTGGTGGATTGGGCGATATGGCAAGAATGGCTGGTTTAAATATACCAGTTTCTGAAAATGATAAGGTTACATTGGCTCTAGAAATACTTAGATCCAGGAAGTTTTTAAGAGATTTAATACTTCAGAAGGAGATTCTTCCTAATATAGGCTGGAATTTAACTAGTGATGAAGTAGCAAAGATGCCTAAAGAAGAAAAAGAAGAACTTCTTCAGTCTGCAACTGCCTCTCTATCGGGTACTTTTCAGGTTTCCAAACCAAGAGCAAGTAAGATAGTGAGAATATACGTAAACAGTGGAGATCCATTATTTGCAAAACAATTAGTTGAATGGCTGATAGAGGGCGTTAATGAAACTATGGCAGAGGATGATGTGATAGAAGCAAAGAAGTCTATAGAATATCTAAAGACCCAAGCCAGTAAGACCTCTGTATCTGATCTAAAAAAACTCTTTTACGGTATGATTGAGAGTCATGTAACAACTATCATGCTAGCCGAAGTTAACAAAGAGTATGTATTTAAAACTCTTGATCCTCCAGTCTTACCAATTTGGCCTACTGGGATAAATAAACTTAAAATAGTTGTTTGGATATCGATAGCAGGACTCGTTTCTAGTATTGGAATTTTGTTATTAGTTTTTTATCTAGGTTATCAAATTGTAGAGCCCAAATTATTTAGATACACATTAAGGAAGATTTAATTAATCTAAATTGAAAATTCTTATTTTCTTCCCTTTCATATTTTTATTATTTTAATTGCATAATTTTATATTTTGATTATCTCTCTTAAAAATTTGTTGTGGATTGGATTTTTCTTAAGACTAGGAATAGCCTGGCTTCTTCTAAGTAGTGGCTTTTATCTAGCTTTTACAGGCGATATAGAAAATTTTCATCAAACAGCTAGAGAGATGTTGGGTCTAGGTGCAGCAGTTAACCCACTTATAGCTGAAGAATTTACTATCGATGATGCTTATTCTTATTTTATAAGTTTGATCTACATGTTAACTACTGATTCTATGTATCTGACCTCTATCCTGTCTTGTTTAGTTTGGTTTTTTTCAGGTTATTTCTTAATAAAAATTATGGATGTTTTAAAGCTAAACCTAAGAAGGCAAAAAATTCTATTCTTAATTTATATCTTATTACCTTCTTCTCTCTTAAACACAGGGGTTCCGTTACGAGAATCTTATGAATTATTAGCTGTTAATCTGTCTATTTATTCTTCTCTACAATGGTATTTTCAAAGAAATTTAAAATATTTATTTGTTTTCTTCATTGGCATACTTTTAATGGGCCTAATGCATATAGCCATGCTAGTCTTTGGAGTTATATTATTTATTTTTACTTTAATTTTAATTTCTTTTAGGGAAGACAAAAGTAGTTATTTCTTTCTTCTTCCTACTTCTTTACTCGTATTGATACCAATTTTTGGATTTAATTATATCTCCCAGTACTTAGACTATTTTGGGGGTCAAGGTTTAGAGGGAGCCGGAGCAGAATTAGCTGATGCAGTAAGGTTGTTTCAATTTGGGTCGATTATTGACAGCGGAGCAAGTAGAGCTCAATATGCTGAATTACAATTGGAGATAGATGGGATTTCTGGACTTCTCTTCTTTCTACCTACAGCCCTTTTTCAATATCTTTTTGAACCAATGCCATGGAGAAATCTTAGTCTTGTAGACTATGTATTAGTTTTAGAAAATTTGATGAGAGCTATTTTTATATTCTTTGGAGTGAAAGGTTTGTTTGTACTACCATCTAATCAAAAGAAAATTATCTTTTTCCTTTTAGCTTGCTACTTGTCAACTGAATTAATTTGGGCTGTGGGTACAACAAATTGGGGAACAGCATCGAGACACCACGTACCTTCTTTAGGTATATTGTTGCTTATAGGTTTAGCCTTTCAGCAATATTATAAAAAAATGGAGAGATAGATTTTGTTAAACCGGCAATATTTAGTTCTTTATGTCAGTTATAATTCAATGGTCAGCCTAAATTATTAGATGAAGATTTTAATTACAGGAGGAGCAGGGTTCATAGGTTCAACTCTTGTGAAATATATTATTAATAAGACTAATAATGAGGTGATCAATCTAGACAAGTTGACATATGCAGGTAACCTTAAGTCTCTTGAAACCATTTCAGAGAACAAAAGATATTCTTTTGAAAAGGTTGATATTAAAGATTTAGATGAACTGTCAGAAGTTTTTAATAAATATAAACCAGATTCTGTTATGCATTTAGCTGCAGAATCTCACGTTGATAGGTCTATTGCGGGCCCTGAAGGATTTGTTCAAACTAACATAGTTGGAACTTATGTTCTTTTAGAGGTAGTTAGGAAATATTTTTATGCTCTGAATAAAACAAAAAAATCTCACTTTAAATTTCATCATATTTCTACAGATGAAGTTTATGGAGATATTGGTTTTTCTGGAAACCCCTCTAAGGAAAATGATACATATAAACCAAGTTCACCTTATTCAGCAACTAAGGCTAGCTCTGATCACTTAGTAAGATCATGGGCAAGAACATATAAATTACCTTTCATTATTACTAATAGTTCTAACAACTACGGGCCTTACCATTTTCCTGAAAAGCTTATACCTTTAACAATTAAAAACGCTTTAGAAGGAAAGGATATTCCTATTTATGGAAAGGGAGATCAAATTAGGGATTGGTTATATGTAGAAGATCATGCAAAAGCATTATATCAAGTATTAAAGGAAGGCACTTTGGGGGAAACTTATAATATTGGAGGAAATAGTGAGAAAAGAAATATTGATGTAGTTATTCAAATATGTGAACTTTTAGACGAAATGGACCCAGCAAGTAGAAAACAAGGAATAAAATCTTATAAAGATCTTATAACTTATACAGAAGATAGACCTGGACATGATTTAAGATATGCCCTGGACACAAGTAAGATACAAGAAGAACTTGGCTGGCAACCTTCTGAAACTTTTAAAAGTGGAATAATGAAAACTATTGAATGGAATCTATTAAATCGAAAATGGTCTGAAGATGTGCTAACTGCAGAAGATCTACAACAGGAAAGCAAAAATAAATTGGAGAATTTATGAAAGGTATAATTCTTTCAGGTGGTTTAGGTACAAGACTATTCCCCATTACTTTAGGTATCTCAAAGCAGTTACTGCCCATTTATGATAAGCCTATGATTTACTATCCTATGTCTGTTCTTATGCTGGCTGGCATAAAAGATATACTAATAATAACTACACCCGAAGATTTATCTAATTACGAGAAACTATTAGGGGATGGTAGTCAGTTTGGTGTAAATATAGAATTTATTGAACAGCCTACTCCAGCAGGATTAGCCCAAGCTTTTATCTTGGGAGAAAATTTTATTTCAAATGATAAAGTTTGTTTAGTTCTAGGAGATAACGTCTTTTATGGACAACGCTTTACTGAGATGCTTTTAAGAGCTGCAGCTCAGAAGTCTGGAGCAACTGTCTTCGGATATTATACTAAAGAGCCAGAAAGATTTGGGGTAGTAGAATTTGATCAGAATGGAAAGGCAATAAGCATAGAAGAGAAGCCTACTCAGCCTAAATCAAATTTTGCTGTTACTGGTTTGTATTTTTACGACAAAAAAGTAGTGGATTTAGCAAAAAGTATTAAACCTTCCTCAAGAGGTGAGCTTGAAATTACTGATTTGAATAATAAATATTTAGAAAGGGGAGAATTAAGAGTAGAACTTCTTGGTAGGGGTTTTGCTTGGCTAGATACTGGTACTCATCAGGCATTACTAGAAGCTAGTCAGTTTGTTCAAACTTTAGAAAATAGACAAGGTCTTAAAGTAGCTTGTCTTGAAGAAATAGCTTTTAAGCAAGGGTGGATTGATAAAGAAGAATTGACAAAACAAGCACAGAAGATTGGCAATACACCTTATGGTCAATATTTACTGGATTTAACAAATAATAGTTAGTATGAAGATCACCAAATGCAAAATAGAAGGTGTCTATATCATTGAGCCTAAAGTATTTAAAGACAAAAGAGGTCTTTTCTTGGAAACTTTTAGAGTTTCTCAATATAGTAGTGAAGTAGGTATAGCTGATACATTTGTGCAAGATAGCATCTCTAGATCAACCAAGGGTGTCTTGCGTGGAATGCATTTCCAAAAAAATAATCCTCAAGGAAAATTAGTACATGTTTTAAAAGGAGAAGTATTTGATGTAGTGGTAGATATTCGAAGAGATTCTAAAACTTTTGGGCACTGGATAGGAGAGTATCTTAATGATAAAAATAGAAAACAATTTTGGATACCGCCTGGTTTAGCTCATGGTTTTGTAGTTATAAGTGAATATGCAGACTTATATTATAAATTAACTCAATATTATGATCCTGCAGACGAAGGTCGTTTGATTTGGGATGATGATGATGTTGGTATTAAATGGCCAGTTAAAAAACCACTTCTTTCAAAAAAAGATCAAAAAGGTTTATCGTTAAAAGACCTTTAAATATTTTTTCTTTTAGAAAAGGCTTTTTTAAATACTTAAGTTAATTTCAGAAAAATGAGTAAAAAAGAAAAAAACAAAGAATGTAGACTTTGTAATTCTGTAACTCGACAGATAGTTGACTTAGGCACTTCACCCCCTGCAAATAATTTTATAGATACAATTGGTGACGAGTTTACCAGTTTTCCTTTGGTTGTAGACTTTTGTGATAACTGCAAATGTATACAATTGAGAGATTGTTTAGACGAAGAATTTCTTTATTCTCATTACACATATATGACACCTGATGTAGATAGTCTAACTGAGCATTATGATGATTTAATAAATCACCTCCAGACAAATTCGTATATATCAGAAAAAAGTAGATGTTTAGAGATTGGAAGCAACAACGGTTTATTTCTAAAACAACTGTCTAATAAAGTACAAAGCGTAATGGGAGTAGACCCAGCTGCAAATATAGCAAAAATAGCTAATGACTTAGGTGTAGAGACTTTAACTGCATTTTTTGATTCACCAACTTCTGAGCAGATAAGAGCTGATAAGGGAAAGATGGATTTAGTAATTGCTAGACACATGTTTGCCCATAACTCGAAGCCAGAAAAGATCCTTTTAGGTATAAAAAATATTCTTAACAGCGAAGGGATTATAATGATAGAGAATGCTTATGCTGTTCCAACTTTACAAAATGGAGAATTTGATCAGATCTATCATGAGCACATGTTCTACTATACTGTTAGAAATATGTCTAATCTATTGAGTAACTTAGACTTTGATCTTATTGACGTTTTTGATTCACAGGTGCATGGTGGTTCAATAGGTTTTTTAGCAGCTCATAAAGGTGTTAGAAAGGTAAACAAAAGAGTGGCATCATATCTATCAAAAGAAGACGATTTATTTATTGAAGATAAAATATTCAAGCAATTCTTGAACAAGATTGCTTCTATTAAAACTAAAGTACTTTCAGAATTAGAAGGCGATTATTCTAACAACAAGACTTTGGCTTCCTATGGAGCGACTGCCAAAGCCTTTACTATGTTTTCTTTTCTAGGCTTAGATGATAGCAAGATTAAATATTGTATAGACACCTCACCAACTAAAATTGGTAAATTTTTCCCTATTTATAATATAAAAGTAGTTTCTGAAGAACATTTTAGAAATGACCCGGTTGACACACTATTAGTTACAGCTTGGAACTATAAAGAACATATTAAATCAAAATCTAAGACTATATTTAAACCGGGCACTAAACTTCTTTTTCCTCTCCCTGATTTCGAAATATTTATTGTTTAGAAAAATATTATGTGCGGAATAGTTGGTGTATTTGGAGAAAATAAAAACTCTAATTTTAGAAAATCGCTTTATTTAATGACTGATAGTCTTACCCACAGAGGTCCAGATGATAGTGGAACTTGGATTAAAGAAGATAATAAGTTAGGTTTTGGGCACAGAAGGCTTTCCATATTAGATCTTTCAAAGTCTGGTCATCAGCCTATGCAGTCTAAATGCGGAAGGTTTATTATGGTATTTAATGGTGAAATCTACAATCACCTTAAACTTAGGAAAGAGATAGAGTCAAAAAAAGTAGATTCTGAGTCTTCGAAGGAGTTTTGGTCAGGTGGTTCCGATACAGAAACTTTATTAGCCTGTTTCTCTGTTTTTGGTATCAAAAAATCTTTAAAGAAAGCTGTAGGAATGTTTGCACTTGCAATCTGGGATAAGCATGAAGACAGGTTATATCTTGCAAGAGACAGAATGGGAGAAAAACCTTTATATTTTGGATGGAGCAATGGATTATTCCTTTTTGGATCAGAATTGAAAGCTTTAAGAGCTTTTGAAGGGTTTAGAAATGAAATTGATAGAGATGCTTTATGTCTTTACACAAGATTTAATTATATTCCTACACCTAAAAGTATTTATAAGAATATTTTTAAATTAAAACCTAGTCATATACTTAGTCTAAAAGTTTCTGATACAAGAAATTGCCCTACTATAGAATTTGATGAAACCTTTTCTTTAAATTCAATGAAATTAGAACCTTATTGGTCATTAGAAAAATCAATTGAAAAAGGAAAACAAACTAATTTCTCTAATCAAGAAGAAGCTGAGCTTACTCTTGAATCTGCTCTTCTTGAGGCTATAGAAATGCAATCAATTGCAGATGTGCCTTTAGGAGCTTTTTTATCTGGAGGTATAGATTCTTCTTTAATTGTTTCTCTCATGCAGTCTATGTCTAATAATAAAGTTCATACTTTTTCAATTGGTTTTAATGACCCTTCTTATAATGAAGCAATTTACGCTAAAGAAGTAGCAAGACATTTGTCTACAGATCACACAGAACTTTATTTGAATTCAGAAGATGCCTTATCAGTGGTTCCTGAGTTACCAACTTTGTATGATGAACCTTTTGCTGATTCCTCACAAATACCTACATATTTAGTTTCAAAGTTGGCCCGACAACATGTAACTGTAGCTTTATCTGGAGATGCTGGAGATGAATTGTTTGGAGGTTATAACAGGCATCTTAGAGCTCCTCAAGTTTGGAGATTGATTGCTTCTCTACCTCCGTCGATAAAAAAGTTAATGTTTAAATCTATGAATAAAATTTCCCCAACTCATTTTAATAATTTAGGAAATTTTTTACCTGGTAGTTTAAAAACAGCTTTTCTAGGAGATAAGTTATGTAGATTCTCCGATAGATTAAATTATGTAAAGACTCAAGATGATCTGTATTTTAGTTTAGTATCAGAATGGACCAATCCAGAAGAAGTAGTGCTCAATAGCCAAGAACCCGCTACTTTGGTAAGTAAAGAAAGCGCCTGGCCTACTTTAGAGTCTTTTCAAGAAAGAATGATGTTTCTTGATGCTAAAACTTATTTACCAGATGATATATTAGTTAAGGTAGATAGAGCTTCAATGGCAAATAGCCTTGAGACAAGGGCTCCTTATCTTGATCATAGGGTAGTAGAACTATCTTCCAGAATACCTCTTGAATATAAGATATCAGGAGGAATAGGAAAAAAAGTTCTTAGAAATATACTATATAAGTATGTACCAAAAGAATTAATAGAAAGACCAAAACAAGGTTTTGGAATACCTTTAGGTATTTGGCTAAGAGGACCTTTAAGGGAGTGGGCTGAAGAATTATTGACGGAATCTAAGATAAGAGATGAGGGTTTTTTCAATCCTGAATTAATTAGAAGAAGGTGGAGCGAGCATCTTTCTAAAGAAAGGAATTGGGAGCATAGTTTATGGAGTATTTTGATGTTTCAGTCATGGATTGAATCACAATAGAAGAATTTTATGGCAAAAGTTCTTTATATAACCTACGACGGAATTTTAGAACCCTTAGGTCAATCTCAAGTTTTAAATTATCTAGAAAAACTTTCAGAAGATCATGAGATCACCCTGATGAGTTTTGAAAAGAAACAAGATACGAAAAATATCAATTACTTAAAAAAAACAGAATCTAGGTGCAGAAAATCTGGGATTATTTGGGTTAGTCTTATTTATCACAAAAGTCTTTTTGGAACTTTCTATGACATTATTAAGGGAATTTATAAAGGATTAATACTAAAGATTAGAAATAAAATTGAAATAGTCCATGCAAGGAGTTATTTACCAGCTTTGATATCCTTAGTATTAAAAAAGACTTTGGGGTCTAAATTTATATTTGACATGAGGGGTTTATGGGCAGATGAAAAGGCTGATTCAGGGACGTGGAAGAGAGAAGGAACTTTATATAAAATAACTAAAAGACTAGAAACTATATTCTTAAGAGAGGCAGATAAGATAGTTTCTCTAACTGAAGCAGCGGTAAAAGAAATTAAGACTTTCCCTGCCTTAGATCCAAATAGATTAGAATTTGAAGTTATACGAACTTGCACAAATCTATCTCTATTTAAACCTTCTATTAGTTTATCTAATTCTGAAAAGAAACCTTCATTTACCCTTGGGTATGTAGGTTCCATAAGTTTATGGTATCTCTTTGATGAAGTTCTGCAATTCTTTAAAATCTTACAAGAAAAAGTACCTAACTCAGTCCTTCACATTACAAACAGAAATGAACACAAAGAAATTAGAAATTTTTTAGAAAATTATTCTTTTACAAATGAAAGCATAATTTTAGAAAGTGTACAGCATGATAAAGTAGCACACTCTATGAGTAGTATGGATGCAGGTATCTTTTTTATTCAAACTTTTTATTCAAAGATAGCCTCTTCCCCTACTAAATTAGGGGAATTTTTAGCCCTAGGCTTACCTTGTGTTACTAATTCAGGAGTTGGTGATATGACATCAATTATAGAAGAGAAAAAAACAGGGGTGATTCTTAGTAATTTCAGCAAGGATTCTTTAAGTAAAGGTGTTGATAATCTACTTACCCTAAAAGAAGATGACGAGTTATCCAAGAGGTGTATAGAGTCTTCAGAGAAATACTTTTCTCTAGATAATGGAGCAAAACAATATAACAAAATATATTCAAGTTTTTAATTTTGAAAAAAAAGAAAATACTAGTTTTATGCCCCTACCCTAAAGGAGAGGCTGCTGGACAAAGACTCAAATATGAGCAATATTTTAATGATTGGGAAAAGGAAGGATATGAGATAACCATATCTTCATTTTCTGATATTAATTTATGGAGATATTTATATTCACCTAAAAATAACTTTATAAAAATACTTGGAACTTTAAGAGGTTATATTATTAGAATAAGAGACCTTTTTTATTTAAAAAAATATGACCTGATTTATATCTTTATGTGGGTTACGCCTTTTGGTACCACATTATTTGAAAGGTTAGTTAGGTTCCTTTCAAAAAAAGTTATCTACGATTTTGATGATGCTGTGCATCTAACAAATCATGTTCAAAATCGTTCATTAGTTCAAAAAGTCATAGGATTATTCAGAGGAAAGAATAAAACTAACTATTTAATTAAGAGCTCTGATCATGTAATAGTTAGCTCTCCCTTCCATGTAGATTTTTGTAAAGAAAAGAATAGGAAATCTAATTGTACTTATATTCCTTGTTCTTTAGATGGATCTAGATTTGTTCCTTCAAAAACAAAACATCAGAATGATATTCCTGTAATAGGATGGACTGGGACTTTTAGTTCTAAATTTTATTTAGACTCTCTAATGAAGGTTTTTTTAGAACTAAAAAAAAGGTGTGATTTTAAGTTATTAATCATTGGGAATTTTGACTTTACTTTACCTAATATAAACTTAGAGGTAATAAAGTGGACTAAAAAAAATGAAGTACAAGATCTGCAACTTATAGACATAGGTATTTATCCTCTATTACCTGACGAATGGGGTTTAGGCAAGGGTGCTTTAAAAGCTATTCACTATATGGCAATAGGGATCCCGCTAGTAGCTACTGATTTTGGGACAACTTCTCTTGTAGTTAAAGACAAAGTAAATGGCTTTTTAGTTAAATCAGAAAAAGAATGGGTAGAGGCATTAGAAAATTTGATAAAAGACATCAAAAAAAGAAAAGAATTTGGTGAAAAAGGGAGGGAAATTTTTGAATTTAATTACTCTACCAATGTGGTCAAAAATAAATACTTATCTGTTTTAAATAGTTTATAAGTAAGCTTTACTTGATAGATTATGAATAAGAAAGATAATTCTAAATCCAATATAGATACTGAAACTGTAAAAGGTTTTGGGGATGAATGGGAAAAGTTTGATCAATCAACATTATCTTTAAAAGAAAAAAAAGAGATCTTTGAGTCTTATTTTTCAATATTTCCATGGCATCTTATAAATAAAAAATCAAAAGGATTTGATTTAGGTTGCGGAAGTGGGAGATGGGCTGAACTAGTAGCTCCAAAAGTAGGTGAGCTTTATTGTATTGATCCAAGCTCTTCAATAGAAATAGCAAAACGTAATCTTACCCACCTAAATAACTGTATTTTCCAAAAAGAATCAGTAGATACAATGAAAATCAAAGAAAATAGTATGGACTTTGGTTATTCTTTAGGTGTACTTCATCATATTCCAGATACTAAAGAAGCCCTTAAAAAATGTGTTAGTAAATTAAAACCTGGAGCTCCTTTTTTGGTTTATCTTTATTACGCACTCGAAAATAGACCTTTTTGGTTTAAAGCACTTTGGCTTTTATCAAACTATTTAAGAAAATTCATTTCAAAATTGCCCTTTTCTTTAAGATATTTCATAAGTCAAATAATATCTGCTGTAGTTTATTTTCCCTTGGCAAGATTGGCTTTTATTTTTCAACAATTTAAGTTTGATACAAATAAATTTCCCTTAAGTGAATATCGAAATAAAAGCTTTTACACAATGAGGACCGATGCTTTGGATAGATTTGGAACAAAACTAGAACAGAGATTTACTTCTGATGAGATAGAAAAAATGATGATGGAAGTGGGTCTTGAAGGTATTCATTTTAGAGAGTCGGCCCCTTTTTGGTGTGCTTTAGGTTATAAAAAGTAATTTGATTGTGCTTAAAAAAGAAATGGAAAAATCAAGCAGTCTCTTTCAAAACTTATTTGCTAATCTTTCTGTTCTATTTATTAGCGGAGGAGTGTCCGCTATTTCTGTTTTTCTTCTACAGATACTTCTTGCTAGAAATCTTTCTCCTTCTGGATATGGATTATTTTCGGCAGCTTTTGCAACCATAACTCTTATTGCACCTTTAACCATATTTGGAATTCAACATGCCTGGTTAAAACTGTCAGGAAGTGAGGGTCTTTCTGTAGTGCGATGGATTCCCATAAGTATTAAGTTAGTCTCGATATGTTTAGTTATTACTCTTATTTGTATTATTTCATGGTCTTTCTTAGGACCTCATGACATAAATTTTAGAAATACTTTGCTAGGATTATCTCCAGTAATTATTAGTCACATTTTTATGGAATTAGTAAATTCTAGGTTTCAAATACAACAAAATTTCAAATCTTTAGCTGTATGGCAAACAATCCCTCATATTATGAGGCTTTTGTTAATTATTTTACTATTTTATTTTCTTGCGCTTTATGAAGTTTTTTATCTTCTTATAGGTTACTCATTTATAGCTATTTGTATTTCTATAGCAGGTTGTATTCTCTTATATAAAATGACTACTTCAGAGAAAAAAAGCTCTAATGAGGATAGAGATTTAACAGTACAGAAGCTAGTTAGTCATTCTTGGCCTTATGGAGCAGCAGCTTTCTTTTATCTCATTTACCTTCAAAGTGATCTAATAATCTTAAAATATCTAATAAATGATAAGGCAGCAGGAGTCTATAGTGCAGCCTTTGCAGTTTTACTATCAGCCTATCTTATTCCTGGTGTTATTTACCAGAAATTTTTATTACCTAAATTGCATAGATGGGCAAATTCTAATCAAAAAAAACTACTCTCTACATATCAAGCTGGTAATGGTTTGATGGTTTTGATAGGCCTAAGCCTATATATCTTTCTCTTTATCCTTAACCCCATAATAATTCCCAGAATCTTTGGAGTTGAATATTTAGAAACCTCTCTTATATTAAATTTACTTCTTATCTGTATTCCAATACGTTTTTTAGCTACAAGTATAGAGTCACCTCTTTTTACTAATAACCTTATGGTAGTAAAAACAAGCATTATGGGAGGAGCCGCTTTAATCAATATCATCTTAAATTTTATTTTGATCCCTAAATATTCATATTTTGGAGCTGCTATTGCTACAGTAGCTAGCGAGGTTTTTCTTCTTATCTTCTACCTTTTAGCTATTGATAAGTTTCTTTTTGGTTCAAAAGCTTATAGAGGTTGGGGAAAGGGATTTACTCTTTCTTTTTGGAATACAAGTAATTAAAAGATATTATTACCTTTTAAATAAACTTATAAGAGTTAGATTGACCCCACTTCAAGCAATAAATTAAAAAAATAAATATTCCAAGTCTTATAAATTTCATACATCAATGCCTAGTAATAAAAAAATAGTGAAAGATTTATCTGACCTTAGATTAGCAATTATTGGCCTGGGTTATGTTGGACTTCCTTTAGCAGTAGAATTTGGAAAAAAATTTGAAACTATTGGTTTCGATATTAAAAAAGAAAGAATAAGGGAACTTAAACAAGCTACAGATTCTACTTTGGAAGTGGATAAAGAAGATCTAGCAAAAGCAAAACTATTATCTTTTACACACAGCCTTGAAGATATTTCTCGCTGTAATTTTTTTATAGTTACTGTTCCAACTCCAATTGATAATGAAAATAGACCTGACCTTAGACCTCTCTTAAAAGCAAGTGAGGAAATAGGAAGATTATTAAAAAGAGGAGATATAGTGGTATTTGAATCAACAGTATATCCAGGGGCAACAGAAGAAGAGTGTGTACCTATTCTGGAAAGAGAATCTAAACTTGTTTATAACAAAGATTTTTTTGTAGGTTATAGCCCAGAACGCATTAATCCTGGAGATAAAAAACATAATGTAACTAAAGTAACAAAGATTACTTCAGGCTCAACTCCGGAGATCTCTGAAAGAATTGATAATATCTACAAAGAAATAATAATTGCTGGAACTCATAAAGCACCTAGTATTAAAGTAGCAGAGGCAGCAAAAGTTATAGAAAATACTCAAAGGGATCTAAATATTGCCTTAATCAATGAATTAGCAATTATCTTCAACAAACTAGAAATAGATACTGGAGAGGTATTAGAGGCTGCAGAAACAAAGTGGAATTTTCTACCTTTTAAACCAGGTCTGGTAGGCGGACATTGTATAGGGGTAGATCCATATTACTTAACTCATAAAGCCGAATCGTTAAACTATAAGCCTGAGATAATCCTTTCAGGAAGACGTTTAAACAATCAGATGGGAATTTATGTAGCAAAAGAACTTCTAAATGGAATGGAAAGAAAAGCTTCATTAGGCGAAGGAAAATTTAGAGTTTTATTGATGGGATTAGCATTTAAAGAAAATTGCCCTGACTCAAGAAATAACAGAAGTGTAGATATAGTGAATTATCTTAGATCAAAAAATTGTGAAGTTGATGTTTATGATCCTTGGGTTTCTAAGGAAGAAGCGCTAAAGGAATTTAATATAGAATTAATAAATAATCCAAAAGAAAAATATTACCATGGAATTATCATAGCGGTTGCTCATAAAGAATTTAAGCAGATGGGCATAAATAAAATAAGAACTTTTGGGGAGGAAGACCATATTGTCTATGACTTAAAACATATTTTTTCTTTGCAAGAAGCTGACCAACGCTTGTGATGCCCTCTCGACTTCTATTTTTAGTTAACAGCTCTTCTTATTTTCTTTCCCATAGAATAGGGATTGCTCTTGCAGCAAAAGAACAAGGCTATGAAGTACATGTCGCTTCTCCTAAGGACGGAGAAGAAGAAACTTTGAAAGAGAGAGGAATAATTCATCATCACTTACCCATTTCACGCACCAGCATTAACATTTTTTTTGAAATAAAAACTTTTTTTAGTATTTATTTTTTAATAAAAAAGTTAACTCCTGACCTTCTGCATCTTATAACTATAAAACCAGTTATTTATGGAGGAATAGTCTCTAGATTATTAGGAATTAAAGGTGTGGTCTCAGCAATACCTGGATTGGGGTATGTTTATATCTCCACAGGAGTTAAAGCAAGAGTTTTAAGATTTCTTATCAATTGCCTATACAAGATTTCTTTCTCAAAAAAATCTTTAAAAATAGTTTTCCAGAATGAAGATGACATGCAAACATTAAGAGAAGCTATAAATTTTAAAAAAACTAAATCAATACTCATTAGAGGGTCTGGTGTTGATTTGAATGAATACAAAAAAACATCTTTTCCAGAAGGAAAACCAGTAATAAGTATGATTTCAAGATTGCAAGAAGATAAAGGAGTTAATGAATTTGCTGCAGCTGCTAAAATCCTTAAAGAAAAGAAAGTAGAAGCTGATTTCTGGTTAGTGGGAGAAACAGACTTCAGTTATCCTTCCCCAATTCCCAGAAGCGATCTAGAGGAATGGGAAAATGAAGGGTTATTAAAGGTTTTTGGTTATAGAAAAGACATAAACGCTTTAATGAGTGGTTCTAGCATAATAGTACTTCCTTCATACAGAGAAGGATTGCCTAAAGTTTTAATAGAAGCTGCTTCTTGCGGAAGGCCTGTAATTACTACTGACGTCCCTGGATGCCGTGATGCAATAATAGAGGGGGAAACTGGATTTTTAGTCCCTCCTAAAGATTCAAAGAAACTTGCTGAGAGAATTCAATTTCTATTATCTAATAAAAACCTATTAGAAAAAATGGGACAAGCAGGAAGAAAGCATGCAGAAGAAAACTTTTCCCTTGAAAGAGTAATAGAAGCTCATTTAGAAATTTATAGTAACTTGGTTGGTAAAGTACAATGAAGGCTTTAGTGACTGGTGCAAGTGGATTTATAGGAAGCTTTCTTCTTAGTCAATTTAAAGACAGTAATGAAATATCTTTAAGACCTGTCTATAGAAATGACAATCATTTAGCTTATAAAAAGAAAATATTAATAGAAAATATAGATTCTAATACTAACTGGAATAGTGCTTTAGAAGGTATTGACTCAGTTATCCATTTAGCAGGGAGAGCTCATTTCCTTAAAAAAACTTCTTCAAATTCATCAACAGAATTTAAATCGATTAATATTGATGGAACAGCTAATTTAGCTAATCAGGCAGCCTCTGCTGGAGTGAAAAGATTTCTTTATTTAAGCTCCATTAAAGTAAATGGAGAAGAAACATTTCCTGGAGAACCATTTAAGCCAGACAATGAACCTTCTCCAGTTGATGAATATGGAAAGTCTAAATTAGAAGCAGAAAGACAACTTATTAACATTGCAACTAAGACAGAAATGGATTTTGTTATTATAAGACCAGTTATGGTTTATGGTCCTGGTGTAAAAGGAAACCTCTTGTCTTTACTAAAATGGATATCACGAGGATTACCCCTCCCGCTTGGCTCGACAAAAAATCTCAGAGATCTAGTATCTGTACACAATCTTGTAGATCTAATTTTTCTTTGTTTAACACATCCTTCAGCTGCTAATCAGATATTTTGTGTGAGCGATGATGAACCTATCTCTACATCTTATCTTGTAAACAAGATGAGTAAGAGCTTCGATAGGAGTATAATTAATTTTCCTATTTCTCCACATTTATTAAAGATACTTCTTCAACTAATTAACAGAAGTGATATTTCTCAAAAACTTATTTCTTCATTAGAGGTAGACATTAAGAAAACAAAAGAACTGCTAGATTGGGAACCTACATATTCTTTTGATGAGGCTATAAATTCAACTGTAAGTTGTTTCTTAGCTAACTCTAAAAAAGACAAGTGATTTAAGATAACTTTATATGTTAAATTTTTTATTAATCACAATTGCAGCTGGATTTACTTTTTTACTAACCTATTTTCTCAGAAAGATTCTAATATCAAGGGATATGCTAGTCATTCCTAATGATAGAAGTTCTCATCAAGAGCCTAAACCTCAAGGAGGAGGACTGAGTATTTTAATTTCTTTTCTTTTCTTTATGCTGATATCTCTGATTTTTGATTTTATTGAAGAGGAAATCATTATTGCACTAACTATCCCTGGCTTATTAATTGGTTTAGCAGGTTTGAAAGATGACTTTAATTCCATGAAGCCTTCTTCACGTTTGATTATTCATTTCTTTTCTGCAGGATTAGGCCTCTATTTAGTTGGAGGTCTCCCTTCAATTACTTTATTTGGTAGTTCAGTTAATTTTGGTTTTATTGGTCAGGTTTTGGCTATTTTTTATATAGTTTGGTTGATCAATCTATACAATTTTATGGATGGAATAGATGGGTTAGCTTCTTTGGAGGCCATTTTTATCTTTTCTTCAATGGCCATATTTATATACCTTACATTAGGTACCATTAATATCCTCTTTCTTTTTGCCTTTCTTATCGGTTCAGTCTTGGGTTTTTTATTATGGAATTTTCCTAAATCATTTATTTTTCTTGGTGATGTAGGAAGTGGCTTTCTGGGAATTATTTTAGCCTTAAGCTCTATAATGATAACAATAGAGATTCCAGAACTTATATGGTCCTTTTTAGTTCTTATAGGAGTTTTTGTTGTTGATTCTACTTACACTTTATTTTTCCGTATTTTATCTGGAAAGAAATTCTATGAAGCTCATTCAGAACATCTTTATCAAAAGATAGCTCGTTCTTTTAATTCTCATATAAAGACATCAGTTTTAATTATGATAATTAATTTAGTTTGGCTAATGCCTATCGCTTTTTTAATAACTTTTCAAAAAATAGAAGGGATTTTTGGTGTTATATTAGCTTATATTCCACTAATTTTAGCCTGTTACTCATATAATGCTGTTAAACAGGAAACATAAACAAAATTTTTTCTTAGTACTGACTTAGACAATGATTAAAAACTTAGTTTCTAGTATGCTTGCCTGGAACAGGTCTCAAAAGAGTTTTTTCATTATTTTATTTGATTCCTTAATTGTGGTCTTCGCTAGCTGGCTAGCCTTTGTATTATTTAAAGAAATCCTAGAAAAACCTGAATTATATAGTGGTTTTTTCTTTTTAATTGGACCTATATTAGCTATCCCTTGTTTTATCTTATTCGATTTGCATAAATCAGTTATTAGATTTATAAGTTTTATGGAAATATGGGGCATAGTTAAAGCCACTATTATCTACAGTTTGCTTTGGGCTTTCTTTACTACATTTCTTGTAAACAGCTTCTTACCTATTTCTTTTCACTTTGTGCACGCACTTTTAGTACTGTTATTAGTGGCATCAAGCAGGATGATTGGAATTTGGATTTTTACCGACAGCTTTTCTGCTTCAAACGTAATTATTTACGGTGCAGGATCAGCTGGAATTCAATTAGCCACAGCCCTAAGATACAGTAGAGAAATGACACCAATAGCTTTTGTAGACGAAGACAAATCCCTTCAAGGTAACTATTTAAATGGGTTATCAGTTTTTTCACCTTCAAGATTAGAAAGATTAATTTCTAAGAAAAAAGTGAATGAAGTGTTAATAGCTATACCTTCAGCAAGAAAAGCAAAATTACAAGACATACTGTCGAAAATAGAAGGCTTCCCAGTAAAGGTAAGAATTTTGCCTGGAGTTGCTGAACTTGCACAAGGCAAGGTATCTGTTTCAGATCTAAAAGTTATTGATGTAACTGATCTCTTAGGAAGAGAAATAACAAAACCTAATGAAGATCTACTACAAAAAAATATTTATGGTAAGAATGTTTTAGTTTCTGGGGCGGGGGGTTCTATTGGTTCAGAACTTTGCAGACAAGTAATAAAAGCTGAACCAAGCATATTAGTCTTATATGAAATTTCTGAATATGCCCTTTACAAAATAGAGAAGGAGCTTTCTAAGAGTTCTCCGCAAACTGAAGTTAAACCAATTCTTGGAAATGTTATAGATAAGAAAAGAATGCTAGAAGTCTGTACTACCTTCGATATTGATACTATCTATCATGCTGCTGCTTATAAGCATGTTCCAATGGTAGAGCTGAATACTCTTCAAAGCTTACAGAATAATATCTTCGGGACATTAAACTGTGTAGAAGTGGCAATTGAATCAGAAGTAGAGACCTTTGTGCTTATTTCTACTGATAAGGCTGTAAGACCGACTAATATTATGGGAGCAACAAAAAGATTTGCAGAACTTATCCTGCAGTCTTTAGCACAGAGACAAATAAGCTCTCAATCAAAAACAAATACCAGAATTGCAATAGTTAGGTTTGGGAATGTTCTTGATTCTTCAGGATCTGCTGTACCACTATTTAGAGAGCAGATAGAGAAAGGGGGCCCTATTACTGTAACAGATCCAGAAGTAATCAGATATTTTATGTCTATTCCTGAAGCAGCAGAATTAGTTATTCAAGCTGGGGCCATGGGTGAAGGAGGTGAGATCTTTGTTCTGGATATGGGTGACCCAGTGAAAATTTTAGATTTGGCTAAAAGGATGGTTAGACTAAGTGGATTAGAAGTTAGAGACAATTCAAACCCAGAAGGGGATATAGAGATAGTTTTTACTGGGTTGAGAGATGGAGAAAAGCTTTATGAGGAGCTTTTGATTGGAGATAATGTATCATCTACAGAACATAAAGGTATTATGCAGGCTTCAGAAGAGTATCTTGAATGGGAAAAGGTTGAAGGTTTATTAGAACAATTAAGAGCTTCTATAGAAAAAAGAGACCACGAACTCGCAGTAAATATTTTGATAAATAATATTGTGGGTTTAAAGCTGAACACTGGCATTAATGACCTTATTTACCTATCTAATACAAAGAAATAATGTTCTTTTATCTTATTTTTGGATTAAAGGCTGGGTGGCAGAGTGGTTATGCAGAGGATTGCAAATCCTTGTACGCCGG
>CAJWPI010000030.1 GCA_913045055.1 uncultured Gammaproteobacteria bacterium
TTTGATTTTTATGGAGAGTTTATTGATCTTAATTTAGATGAAGTTATGGAGTCTAGTTATGAAGTAATGCATTCTCTTGAAGACCTAACCTCTACTAAATTGACAATTAAAGAAGAAAAGCTTTTCAAGACTTTATTGACTGATCCAACAGTAAGGGATGTGGCTCTTCTTATAGCTCGTGGAGCTGCTAGTATTGATTCATTACATAAAAGAGAAGAAGCCAAATACAATCATTGGGCTAAGACATGGGGTATCTAATAGGATCTTCTCTAGGTGTATTAAGCGAGCATCAACTCTAAATAATTAGCGCTGTAACTATAATAGTACTCAAAGTTGTAATAAGTATGATTATAGCTGTTAGAGCATCTACGCTCCACATGCCCGCCATAACTAGATAGCTTAAAATTAATTCTTGTGCAGAAAATGAGTAAGAAAGAGCCGTATCACTCCATTTTTGAGTGAAATCAATGACTTCTTGAGATAGCTCCGATTTAAAAGCAAAGCTTATGGGTATCGCTAAGGCTAAGGCTGTTCCAGCCGATAATTTTAAAAAATCTCTTCTCTTCATTTGAACGAAGTTTTCATATCAATTAGTCATGATTATATCAAAAAAGGGACTTATTTTCTTGTAGCTATGCGACAATCTATGTCGTATAACTTAGTTACTATAAGCAAAAAGGGGGCAACTATGTCAGACACTACTCTAAGGCACATAAAGCTCTTGGAATTTCTTCCTAGGCAACCATTTAAAAAATCTCCTCAGCAACTCCAAGAAAATTTATCTTCTATTGGCTATAGAGTTTCTACTAGAACAATACAGAGAGATTTAGTTAATTTATCTTCTAAGATGATGTTAATAAGTGATGAGCGAAACAAGCCTTATGGTTGGTCTTGGCACAAAGATGCACAGGGTGTGAATCCAGTTATGGATCCTATTGAAGCCCTGACTCTTTCATTAGCTGAAGAGTACTTAGAGCCATTGATGCCAAGTAAAAGCTTTAGCAGAGTCAAAATATTTTTTAACCGAGCAAATAATATCCTTAAGGAAATGGATAAGAGTCAAATTAAAAAATGGCGAGAAAGAGTTCGTGTGGTTCCTCAGTGGCAAAAGCTTATCGCGCCAAAGATTAATGAAAGTGCTGAAGCGACAATTTACGATGCAATGTTAAAGGGTCAGCAATTGAAAGTTAGATATAAGAAGAGAGGTGAAGATAAAGGTGAGCAAAGGACTATTAACCCTTTAGGTTTAATTCTTCAAGGGGTAGTGCATAGATTAATATGTACTATGGCAGAAGATCCAGAAAATCCACGACATTTGCCTATTCATAGGTTCATGAGTGCTAAGTGGAATGGAAATAAAGTTATGGAACCCAAGGGCTTTAATTTAGATGAATTTATTCAAAGTCAAAAAATAGGATTTCTACTGACAGACAAACCTTTGAAGCTCGAAGTAATATTTGCAGCTTCTGCAGGTTTCCATCTAACAGAGACACCTCTAACTGATAACCAAATACTAATTAAACAAGATAATGGTAATTATCTATTAAAAACTGAGGTTCATGACACTTCTCAGCTACGCTGGTGGTTATTAGGTTTTGGCTCACAAGTGGAAGTAATTAAACCGCTTTCATTGAGAAAAGAATTCAAAGAAATAGCTTACAATAGCTTTAAAATGTATCAATAAAAAATGGAACAGCTTTCTCTTAATACCTTACTTGTAATTTTAATTATTTTGGTAGTAGTTTCTTTATTCAAGGAATCTTTAAAACAATGGTTAAGCAGTTTCAAGAAAAAAGATGAAACTAAGACAGATGATGCTGAAATTGAAGAAGAACCAATCACAGTTAAAGATATATACCAGGTACTATTAGAAGTTCAAAAGGATGAAGAAAAGACCAAAGAAACTTTGGAAACCCTATTCCAGGGATTTATGAACCCTGTAAAGCAGGGGGAAATGGGCGAAACACTTCTAGAGGTTATTTTAGAAAATAGTGGCATTCCTGAAGAACTCTATGTAACTCAAGAGAGTGGGGAGGAAGGAAGGCCTGACATGATAATTAGTCTGCCTGGACAAAGTAAGTTAGTTATTGACTCAAAAAGCGTAACAAATAAGTACGTAGAGGCATTTAGACAAGAAAATAAAGAAGAAAGAGAGGGTCTTTTAGAAGAAAATGCAAATAATTTAGAAAGGGAAGCAAGAAATCTAGCAAAAAGAAAGTACGACGAAATAGATGGGGCTCTGTCTTTTGTGGTCATGTTTGTGCCTTGGGACGCGGTTTACAATGACGCTGTAAAAAGAAAGCCTGAATTTCTAATACAAGCCTACTCAGGCTTTACACGCTCAGGACAAAAAGGAACCCCAATAATAATTGCCACCCCTTCATCGATAGCCGCTCTCTTAAAAATAGTCAACATGATGTGGAGAGAGCGAAATTTTTATACAAATGTTGAAAAGGTAAAACTTGCTGTCGAAACTATTTATGAGCAGTTAAGGGCCTTCAATAAAGACTTCATTGACACAGGAGATTCTTTTAGAAAGTCCTCAAATAAATTAAGACTAGCTTACGGAAAATACTCGAGAATATTTCCTTCAGTCAAAACCATAGCTGAGAATCTTAAAAATACAGAAATAGAAATAACGGACGAACATGATTTCATGGAGGATAATAAACGGGAAAAAAATCTTCAAGATGAAGACATACAAAAATTAAAGAGCAAATTAAAAGAAGAAGAGAAACCTGACAACAATTAAAGATATGTAGTGGTTATGTCAATCGTACCTAACAAGTTCACCTTTGGAAGAAACGAAACTTTCAGCTTAAGATATTCTTGGATTCCGAAAGGAATAGGTGCCTGCTTAAAGAACCATAAAGTATTCAGTAAAGATTCAGCTCCCCTAGAGTTAGGAGTGGGAAAAAATATGGTTAAGTCAATAAAATATTGGCTTGAAGCCTATCAAGTGATTAAAGAGGATGGAACATTAACTGTGTTTGGCGAACAAGTTTTTCATCCTGAAACTGGCTTTGATCCATTTCTTGAAGACGAAGCGACTCTTTGGTTATTGCATTGGAAGCTTTGCTCTAACCCGGAAAAAGCTACTATGTATTATTGGTTCTTTAATGATTTTAGAAAAAAGAGCTTCACTAAAAATGAAGTTCTGTCTCAATTGAACGATTGGTTAAGTGGGTCTAGAAAAGTTTCTGAAAAAACTTTAGACAGAGATACGGCTTTGCTTTTAAGAAGTTATAGTGCTGAAGAAAATGAAAAAAATTTTGAAGAAAGCTTAGATCATCCTTTTGGGGCATTAGCATTGATCACCAAAGCCCAAGAGCTTCTTTACAAGTCTGAAAACAAATTAAGGGAAATAGACCCACTCATCCTTGGCTATGCACTGATGGATTTCATAGAAGATTCGGCTAAACAAAAAGATTTAATTGAAGTAAAGAAAGAGCCCATAAAAAGCATTCCCGTTCAAGATTTAATGAACTCTAATGACAACCCTTCTTTGACTGGAATATTTAGGTTAAATGAAAATAGCTTTGTATCCCTTATAGAGGAGTTAGCTAACTTACATCAATCAGGTTTTGAATTGAGAGAAACCGCAGGTATGAAACAATTATTTCTTTTGGATTCATCTCCGACTTCTGAAGATCTTTTAGAAGAGTACTATTCAAAATTGTCATGAAGTTAAAGAAAGCTATAGCTATTAACAATTGGTATACACGGTCAATCAATATTGAGAGGGATGGAAATTCCTCTTCTGCTTTGAGTGCTTATATTCCAACAACAGTTGCAAAAAAGGTTCTGGTAGCATTCTTAAATTCTTTTTCCGAAGGGAATAACCAAAAGGCTTGGTCGTTAATTGGTCCTTATGGATCAGGAAAATCCTCGTTTGGACTTTTCCTAAAAGGCCTGATGTCTTCATCAGGTTCAGAAATGAATCAGATAGCTAGTATTAAACTTAAAGATTTAGATCTAAATTTATTCAATCAATACAAAAAACTTTTTAACAAATCCGAAGGTTGTCTTACAGTATTATTAACTGGCTCTGTTGAGCCCATAGAGCAAAAACTCTATCAATCTATTCTGAATAGTTTTGAAGATTTAGACATAGAGCCCCGTTTTAAAAAGCAGGCAGAAGCTTTCGATTCAACAGTTGATTCTTCAAATATCCTCTCAAAAGAAGTCTTGCAGCTTCTCAATATTGTTCAAGATTGTATGAATCAATCCAAACGAAATTTTAAAGGCATTGTTCTTTTAATTGATGAGCTTGGGAAATTTATAGAATATGCAGGCAAGAAAAAGATAGAAGGAGATATCTTTATTCTGCAGGAGTTAGCAGAGAAAAGTGCTGTTGACTCCAAAGTTCCAATTTCACTATTCGTTATGTTGCATCAAGCAATGGAGTTTTACGCAAAAGATCTAGATCAGGCAACTAAAAATGAATGGAGAAAAATTCAAGGAAGGTACGAAGAAATTTCTTTCATAGAGAACATTGAGCAGTCAGTAAGGATTTTATCTAAAGCAATAGAGAGCACACTTAATACTAATCAAAGAACAACTATCAAGAGGTCTTTAAAAAAGGTGATTAAACGTTTGTTAGAAGAGAACTCTCTACCAACAAGAAAAGTAAACGAGACCAATGAACTGTTTTTAGGTTGCTATCCTTTTCATCCTCTAACAGCAGTTATTCTTCCAATGCTTTCACAAAAACTGGCTCAAAATGAAAGAACTTTATTTAGCTTTTTAGGAAGTGCTGAACAAAATGGATTTCAAGATCTTTTAAGTCATATTAATGTAGGAGAGTTTATCTTGCCTCACAATATCTTTGACTACTTCATAAGTAATCAAAGTTCCTACATCTCTGATCACTACACACACCGAAGGTGGGTAGAAGTTATCAATGCTTTAGATAGATTGGGAGATGTGGAACCTAGAGTCTTTAATTTAGTTAAAACAATTGGACTTTTAAACATTACGGGATCTATTGGATCACTAAAAAGTTCTTCTGCAATCCTTTCTAGTTTGTTTGATGAAAAGCAACTAAAGAAAGATTTAAAATTTTTAGAAAATAAGTCCATAGTAGCGTTTAGAAAATTTAATGATGAGTTTAGAATTTGGCAGGGAAGTGATTTTGATTTTGAGCAAGCTTTATCCCATGAAATGTCACAGCTTGAAGATCTTTCTTTAGCAGAAGAGTTGAACTCACTTCTTCCTGCTAAGCCAATAGTTGCAAGAAGAATCTCCATAGAGCACCATACTTTAAGGTATTTTAAAACCTTCTACGTAGATGAAAAAAACCTTTCTACTATATCTAAAGACAGAGATCATCCTCGAGTCTGTTATCTTTTAAGAGACAATTCTTTACCGCAGAAAACTTTTCTTAAAGAGACTATGGAGCTGAGTAACCGCTCCATTGTAGCTGTAATTGATACATCCGAAGGGCTAGGCAGTTCAATCAGAGAATTATCTAGTTTAAGAAATATCCTTTCTTCCTATCCTGAAATCCAGTCTGATTCAATTGCTAAAAAAGAAATCCTAGATCAGATAGATTTTTTTGAAGAAAAAGTACAAGCCATTCTAAAAGATACTTTAAACAGCAATCTATCTTCTTGGTTCTGGCAGAAGAAAGAGCAACCTATTGATTCCTCTAAAAGCCTACAAGCTCTTTTATCAACAGTTATAGGGAGAGATTACTTTACTAAATCTCCCAAAGTTGCAAATGAATTAATTAACAGAGACTTAATATCTGGTCAAGGTCAATCAGCTAGGAGGAAGTTAATCCAAGCCATGCTTAACGATCAAGAAAAGCCCGAATTAGGTTTTGATAAAGAGCATTTTCCTCCTGACAAATCTATCTTTTATGCTCTTTTTTTGAAACATCAATTGTGCGAAATCTCTTCAAACCGCACTAGATTCATTTATCCCGAAAAAAATTCAGAATTCTTTGAAGTCTATGAAGCAATCAAAGAAACTTTACTAAAAGTAGACGAACCTGTTTCTTTCAAGGAGTTACAAGAAAAAATGTCTGATAGTCCTTTTGGAATCAAACAAGGTCTACATCCCTTAGTTTTTATGGCCTTTTATCTTTGTCATCAACAGGAAATGGCAATTTATGAAGATGGCCAATTTAGGCCATATTTAGATACTGAATCACTTGAGAGATTTATAAGAACTAAAACAAATACTTTTTCCTTCGAACTGTATGACTCTAAAGAGCAGACAGGAATAATTGATTTCTATTCAGATACATCAATTGTAAAAGATAAGAAATCTATTACATCATTACAGGCAGCTAAGAATTTAACTAAATTTATGAATTCTTTACCGGATTACGTCAGGTTCACTGATTTAGGTCTTAGTGAACAAGCTAAAACATTTAGGGCCACTTTCTTCTCTTCTAAATCACCTCAGGATTTATTTAATAAAGATATCCCGAGAGTGCTTGGTTACGATACGCTGAAACCAAAAGACAAAACAAAATTTAATAAAAGTCTTAGTGATTCCTTAAATGAGCTTGGTAGAAGTTATGAAAGATTATTGTTGAATTTTAGAGCTAAATTCACCGAAGCATTCGAGTTTGGAGAGGATTTAAATCTTAAATTACTTAGGCAAGAACTATTTACCAGGTACTCATCCCTTGAAGAAAAAGCTTTAGGTAGTACAAGAGTTTTCCTTAAGAAGCTAATGGAACCTGAAACAGAAGACCAATTTTGGTTTGAAAATTTATTGAACCATCTTGCAACAAAACATCCTCAAAAGTGGAGAGATGAGGACATACTTCATGCTGAACAAAGGCTTAGGGCTGAGGCCTCTCATCTAAAAGAAATGAGAACTTTCATGATTGAAAAGAGCAAAGCTATTGGCGAATCTGAAACAAATATGTTTCTGGTTAAGATTAAGCAAGAAGGAGAGTCAGCCATAGAAAGAATGTTTGCTTTGGATCCTGAAAAGGAAGAAGAGGCCCTAAAATTAGCTAAAAACATAGAAAAGCTTGTTGATGATTTACCCAATAAGGATAAGCTAGCTTCTCTAACTTATGCCTTGAATCTTTTATTAAAAGAAGATAAAAAAAAGAAGAGAGAAGAAAAGTTAGAAAAGAGGCCCAAGAAAAAAGTAGAATTAAAGCTAGTAAGAGGTAAGAAAGATTAATGCACTTTAGTAAAGAAGCAGAAGCTAATGGATTTAGGCACGTTCTAGGTCTGTCCGGAGGGAAAGACAGCGCTGCTTTGGCAGTTTACATAAAAGATAAATACCCCGAGATAAGTAAAAAAATGGAGTATTTTTTTTCAGATACCGGATCTGAATTAAAGGAAGTCTATGAGTTCCTTGATAAGCTTGAATCTTTTTTGGACAAAGAAATAAAAAGGTTGAGCAGTGGTAAGACTTTTGAGCATTGGCTTAAAGTGCATAATGATTACTTGCCTTCTCCTCGTCAAAGATGGTGTACAAGGGTTATGAAGATAAAGCCTTTCGAAGAATTTATAAAGGATGACCCTGTAATAAGTTATATAGGCATAAGGGCAGATGAACACAGGGAAGGTTACATCAGCCAAAAACCCAACATCAAGCCTAAATTTCCTTTTGTGGAGGATGGAATAATCAGATCAGATGTCTTTGGAATTTTAGATAGGTCAGTTGGGGTGCCTAAATATTATGATTGGAGAACGCGATCCGGATGCTATTTTTGTTTCTTTCAAAGACAGGGTGAGTGGTTAGGACTTAAAAGAAATCACCCGGATCTGTTTGAAAAAGCTAAAGATATTGAAAAAACTTCGGGAGATGGCTTTACTTGGGTACAGGGGAAGACTTTGGACGAAGTAGTAGCGCACGCAGAAAAAAGAGAGAAAGAGAAGGGAATAATTTTAACTGATAAAACTTCAAAGCTAGAAAGATGGCAAGAAATTCTAGCTCAAGAAGAAGATGAAGAAGATGAGGATAAGGCATGTCTAATTTGCACACTCTAGTAAAGCTTTTGTCTAAATCCACTATAGCTGATTTACAAAGGACATTAGATGAAAATATTGTAGGCTCTCTTATTACCTTAAATATCTCCCAAACACCTTCAAAACTTTCTGATGCAATAATAACTTGCTACGGAGAAAGAGTTCTTTATCACAAAGAAATTAGAAAACTGTTGGTAAATAATTTAGGCAACAAAGGAAAATATGACCTAGCAAAAAAAATGTTAACAAAAAAAGATTTTGAGGAACTTAAAACAAGGGAAGGGCTTATTAAAAAAATAAGTTCGTTTACTTGGGGTAACAATAAGAAATCAAAGACATTTTTAAAATACTTCAATCTAGATTTAGATCTATTTATAGAAAGTAAAATACAAAAGACACCTGAAAGGGAATTAATTGAATTAGAAGATAAGGAAGATTTAAAATCTTGGCACTTTTCTCTGCATGAGTACCAGGAAAATCTTAGAAAAAGAATTGTTATAAATCTATTAAAAAAAGATAAATTACTGGTACACATGCCTACAGGCTCAGGTAAAACAAGGGTAATGATGGAAAGCATCTGTGATTTTATTAGAAACCAAGAAGGAGAATCTACGGTTGTTTGGATGGCTTATAGTGATGAACTTTGTTCCCAGGCTGCAGATTCTTTTGAAGAAAGATGGCAGTTAAGAGGGACCAAGCCAGTTAACTTGATAAGGTTCTGGGGGGGAAGGAATGTTCCTCAATTAGACCTGGAAACTCCGAACTTTGTGATTACAAGTTTTGATACAGCATACTCAGCTCTTAGAGCTAAAAGTAACGAAAGATTTGAGTTTATAGCTTCTTTAAGAAGGAAAAGTAACTTATGTGTTGTTGATGAGGCACATCAAGCGCCTGCTCCTACATACAAAGATGCTATCAAAAGAATTACAGGCAGGAGCAAACTTGTAGGTTTAACAGCAACCCCAGGAAGGGGCTCCGATGCGGAAGCACAAAGAGTATCGGGTTTTTTTGATGGAAATAAGGTGTCAATGGAAGGAAAATACGCGGAACCAAACCCCATTGCTTATTTAATAAAAGAAAAAATTCTATCAAATATAAAGTATTACTCACTTACTGGTAGCAAAGTTAATGTTTCACCTGAAGAGTATAAATATATAAAGGACCAGTTAAAAATACCAGATTCTATTTTTAAAGAACTTGAAAAAGATACCAAAAGAAATCTGACAATAATCCAAGAAATAATTGAACTCGTCGTGGAAAATAAACAGACAATTGTTTTTGCGAGTTCAGTAAAACATGCTCAATTGTTAACAATTTGTCTAAAAACGCAAGGCATAAAAGCCTCTTGTGTAGATGCTAACACTCCTTATTCCGAAAGGGTAGATAACATCAATAGATTTAAAACAAACGACCTAAATGTTTTGATAAATTTTGGTGTTTTAACTACAGGGTTTGATGCTCCTAACACTGACGCTGTAGTTGTAGCAAGACCAACACTGTCAGTTGTATTGTTCTCTCAAATGGTAGGAAGAGGCTTAAGAGGACCTAAAATGGGCGGAACGGAGAATTGCACTATTGTTAATGTAGTTGACAATTTCTCAAAGCTGCCTAATGTTGAACATGCTTTTACATATTTTGATAAAGAATGGGGGGAATATGTCAGATAACTTAATTTTTCCAGCAGGCACAGCCTTAGAGGCTTTTAGAGATGGTGGCTATAAAAGTACAGCTAATGCTTTATCTGAGATTGTTGATAATTCAATAGACGCAAATGCAAAAGATATAAGAATTTTTACTAGTTCAAAATATGTACAATTTCAAACCTCTAGAAGGATGAGAGTTCAAGAAATTGGGGTATTGGATGATGGTGAAGGTATGGATCAAGAGATGCTTTCAAAATGTTTAGGATTTGGGATTTCCGGTCGTAGAGACCAAAAAGATAAAATAGGCAAATTTGGAGTTGGTATGTCACAGGCTTCCATTTCTCAGTGCACAAGAATTGAAGTTTATAGCTGGCAAAAATCAAGCGATGTTTACTGTACTTATTTAGATATAGACGAAGTAGTGCGAGACAACCTTCAGGTTCTTGCGCCTGCAAAAAAGAAAGCTATCCCTGCAATGTATAAAAATCTTTATAAGGCAGAAATGAAAGATTCAGGAACTTTAGTGCTTTGGAAAAATTGTGATAGATTAGATATAAGCGTTTCCGCACCCCTTTACAGAAGAATGAACAAGAGTTTATGTAGAGTGTTTAGGCACTTTCTAGATGATGACAATGATTTAGGTAATCAAGTTTCTATCCAGTTTGATTCAATTGAAGAAGGGGTTACTAAAGAGAGCCAACCTCTTCTTGCTAATGACCCTCTATATTTATTAACTCCAAATAACTGTCCTGGATACCAAGATGAAGCTACCAATGTGAAATGGTCTGAGGGTGATCTTGATACTTTGGAAGTTGAGACAGAAGACGGCGAGACTAGCACGGTTAAATTTATTATGTCTATAGCAAAGCCTGAGATCCAGAGCGCAGGAGATCAAATGGCACCTGGAGTTAAGACAGGCGGTCAAACTGCATATGGGAAGCATTATGGAGATAATGTTGGAATATCCTTTGTAAGGTCAGGTAGAGAAATATGCTTAGATCATAAAGGTTATTTTGATCCTAAAGTAACCACTGAAAGATGGTGGGGCTGTGAAGTTCGGTTTGAGCCAGTGCTAGATTCATTTTTTGGAGTTACTAATGATAAGCAGGATATAAATGACATAGATTTTCAGAGTTCGGAACAACTTACGGCCATAAAAGAAGATGCTAAAGATGGCGATCCAAAAGCACTTTTTCAGTTAGAATTTCAGAGAAGGTTAGATGAAATAACTAGGGAATTGAAGAAGGTTGTAAGTGCAAGAGGAGGAAAAGCAAGGAGCAAGGGTAAGGAAAAAACCATAGCAGAGATAGTTAATGAAGAGTTAGAAGATACAGAAGATACTTTATCTGCAGTAGAAAGTGAAGATAAAGATGAAGAGACAATTATCAATGAAAAAATTGAATTACTTTTAAATGAAGATGGAGAGTTAGAACGCGAAGAAGCTCGTGATATTGCAGAAAGAGAAAAGGATTTTAGAGTAGATATAGCCCAAGACTATTGGTCTGGAAGTACTTTTATAGACTTAAAGATAGTAGGACGAGCAGCTACCTTGCTCATCAATACTAAACACAAGTTCTACGAAGAATTTTATAAGCCGCTTGATGATATGAAAGATAATAGAAAACCTATAAAAGCTTTGCAGACTATCCTTTTATCTTATGTTAGAGCAGAAGATCAAGCTAGGTATACTCAAGATGCCGATACTTTTGAAGATCTTAGAGAAGATTGGGGTAGGTTTATCTCCAAATGGATAAAACATTCGAAAAATTAAATTCTAATAATCAAAGAATTTTATCTAATGAAGAGTTTAAGACCGAGATAGAGAGCTCTATAAAATCTGGCTTTGCTGATAAGACACTAGTTATTTTTTCTGCTTTTATTAAATCCAACGCAATTAAATGGTTGGCTGGATTAGTTCCATCCTCCTGTGATGTGACCATAATCGGAAGGTGGCAACCAAATGATTTGCTAACGAAATCATCTGATTTAGAGGTCTACAAACTGTGTAAAGAAAAGGAATGGAAATTTGGAATCTTAAGAAATCTACATAGCAAAATATTTTTATTCGGCTCTGATAAAGTTTTAATAGGAAGTGCTAATTTAACCGTCAGTGGGTTAAGTTTAGCAGGCACTGGAAACCTCGAAATGGGTACACAAATCACGCCTTCAGAGTTAGATATTCAGAGAATAGAAGAGATCGTATCCAAAGTGACATGGATTAATGATGGAATTTTTAATCTTTTGTCTTCAGAACTTGAATTAGCTTCTGAAAATAAGGTTGCCGCCGATAGTATTCAGTGGAGTAAAGAACTTAAGGAACTATTGGAACCGGCTGTAGATAAACTTTGGGTAGATGACTTGTTTTATACTACTCCAACAGAATTTATAAATCCTGATAATTCAGATCTAGAAGAAGTTAAGCACGATCTAGCTTTACTAGGCCTAGAACATATTGAAGAGAGTGACAAAGCTTTAGGGCTTTATCAGTCTAAATTTTATAAATGGTTTAAGAAGAAATTAATAACTTCTCCTGAAGAAGAATTTACAAGTTTTGGATGGCTCACTGCACAACTCCATAACTCTTTATTAGACGAACCTCCTCCAAACAGAGGAGGTATAAAGTTTTTTGTTGGTAATTTCCATTCTTGGGTAGAGGTATTTGCTAAGGAGATTTTAATAGAGACTCATAATCACACTTCTAGTTATTCTCTAGCTGTAGCTGGATATACCAATTATGAAAGAAAAGAACCTAAAGGAATAAAATGGGAGGAAGAAAGTGATTCTTGGCGCAGCTCTCGAGATGGAGATGAAGTAGTTAAGATTATTGATTTTTCATGTTTCAAAGAAAATTCAACCGGGGTTCCACACCGAATATGCCATTTTTTTGGGGTTAAACCGAAAGAAGAAGTTGAATTAAATTTATCTTTAGAAAATAAAAATCAGACCTTTTCTGCAAAAATATTTACAGTAAAAACTGGTCAAATGAAACTTAAATGGAACTACGAACTCACAACGCTTCTAAGGGAGAAGCTTCCCGAATGGGAAGATATTAAACCTAAGCAGAAACCCAATTTAGAAAATGGCTACATACATTTTAAGAAAACTTCTCTAAAAAACAGATATATTATAGATATAACACCTTCTTCCGTTTTAATTTTCACAGGAGAACCTCCTCTTTAAGTTTTTGTAATGTCTTTAAAAATATCTGTTTATTTAAAACCCCAATACTCATTGGAAAAATCTGAATCAAATAAACTTTTTTTAAAACGTCCAGTTCGTAAATTACCCAATGGAAATTTGGGAGTAATTTACAGGGGTAAACCATTTTCTCTTTTTAAAGGAAATTGCATTGACCAACATTTCCCCGAAGAATTTAACAAAGAAGATTGTCCGGTTCTCGATGAAGCAAGTGCTTTGGCCAGAATAAAAGAGCTTCCATCTCTACAGGACCCCGCTGAAGCTGAAGCGTTATCAGAATCAGTAGTGCAGGATATTAAAGACTGGTTTGAAGAAAAGGGTGTAACTAAGCTGTCTTTTGGGGAGGATTGGAATCTAGATTGCAGACAATACTATGCCTACATAGTATTTAAAGAGGATGAAACATTTGCCTCACTGGCAAGAGAATTATTAACCAACCCCAGTTTTTACTTGTTACACGAGAAAGCACCTTGTCCCGGAAGCACAGCATATAAGGATGAGAATAATCAAATGGTAGAAGATATTTATAACAAGTCCCCCGGTTATGCAGATTCCCCCCATTTATCTTTTGAAGACAGGTATGGAGATTTAGATTTTGAGTTTAGACAAAGTACACAGCCTGCCTCTGATGGTGTTCAATACGACTACTGGTTTAGATTTGACCCTAATATAGACCAAGACCTGTTGCGTGACATGGCAGAGGAGGTTTTTAGTATCTGCTCCGTAGCTAAGAAGCATGGACTTGAATGGTTTTCAGTTGAAAAATTACAACAAGTTCAAGAAAACCTTTCATTATCCCTAACAGATAATTCTGAAGAACTTGAAGCCACAAAAAATGAATTGGAATTGGCACTAAGCTCAAATAAAAAACTTTCTTCGACTATCGAGATACTTGAAAGTAGATTAGAAAAGATTAATGAAGAGACTTTTTTAGAAGAGGTAATTGACTTAGAGGATGAGAAACAAAAGCTCAGTGAAGAGATTGAGAACCTAAAGAAATCTGAAAAGAACTTGAAGGATAAATTAAAGGTAACTGAAGAAGACAATAGAAAATTAAAAGAGAAGCTTGATAATGAAAATAGGCAGCTTTTAAAGATTGGTTTTCCAGAAGTATATTTCCTAGAAAAAAGAACCTTAAAATCTTTGGCGGATTTTTACTTGAAGAGAGAGCCTGTTTTTAGAAATGTTCGTGATATCTTGACTCATCAAACTAATTTTAAAAGAGTGCAAGGGACTAAAGAGTGGTTAGAGGTAGACAAGAAAATATCTAATGGCACTGATAATCAAGGCAGATTGTATTATTGTAAAATGAAGGACCCTCATTATTCTTTTTCGATGCTCATCTCGCATAAAGCTAACCAAAAGAAAGACCTGACATATTTAAGGCAGAATGACCCACCTACTTTTGGAGAACTCTGAGAATAAAAATAGATAAAATCTATGTGGAACAAGATACTCATTTTAGCTATTTCAAGAAAACCGCCTTATAGATGTGTAGCCGGTGTTGAAGTCCTTCATGATGGTAGCTTTGGAGGCTGGATAAGACCGGTAGATTCTAATTTTCAAGACGCTATAAGAAAACAAACATTAGATGGAGATCAAAATAGAAATCCCGTAAAGAAGTTAGGTGTCTATAACATTGAATTCACCACCTCAGTACCTTGGAAGTATCAAGTAGAGAATAAAGAAATAACCGGTTCTAAGTGGACTCACACAGGAAATGTGGATGTGAGAGAGTTAGAAAAAATATCTACTATTGATGCACTTCCTTGGGTAAATGGATATTCGAGTCATAATGGTATAAATGATCAGGTTCCTGAAAAATATTTTAATCAGACATCAGCTTCTTTGGCCCTTATCTTTACTCAAAATCTAGAGGTAATGGTTTCGAATGAATACAACAGAAAAAGTTTGAGAGGGATTTTTTCTCATGCCGGAACCGACTATAAGTTCAAAATAACTTGTCCAGAGTTTGAAGAACTTTTTAACGAGGAAGGAAGTTTTCCCATAGGACCAACATTTTTGACTCTTAGTTTAGGGGAACCTTATAAGGGAAACTCCTATAAATTAGTGGCAGGCGTTTTTCCTAGAGCAGAATAAAACTTATGTCTGAAATATTTACCATAGGACACTCAACACACAACTTTTCTTTCTTCTTAGAGCTCATTAAGAAACAAAATATTTCAGTTGTAGTTGATGTTAGGTCTTCTCCTTATAGCGGCATGAATCCAGATTTCAATAAAGAAACTTTGGTTGGGTTATTGAAAAAAGAGGGAATACAGTATGTTTATCTAGGAAATGAATTAGGAGGTAGGTCTGATAACCCAGATTTCTTTGACTCTAATGAAAGAGTAAATTACAACTTATTGGCTAAGACTGAAAAGTTTAAGGAAGGTCTAAATAGACTAGAAAAAGGGGTGAAAAAAGGTTTAACGGTCTGTTTAATGTGTTCAGAGAAAAGACCTTTAGATTGTCATAGGTCTATTTTAGTGGCAAGACATCTAGTTGAAAGACAGTACGATGTTACTCATATTTTAGAAGATGGAAAATTAGAAGGCCAAAAAGAATTAGTTGATTCAATGATAAAAAAAGAGCCAAATACTGATTTATTTAAATCAGAAGAAGACCAAATAGCTGAAGCCTATGACCTTAGGGCTTCTAAGATGGCTTATAAGAAAAAGGAAAATAAAGAAGAATGAAAATTTTTACTATAGGATTTACAAAAACTTCAGCTGAAAATTTCTTTTATCGACTCAAGAAAGCCAAGGTAAAAAGATTGGTTGACACGCGATTGAATAATAAATCTCAATTAGCAGGATTTGCAAAAGGGGAGGATTTGGAGTTTTTCTCTAAGAATTTATGTGGGATAAGTTATGAGCACAATCTTGACTTAGCGCCCACTAAAGAAATTTTAGACGCCTATCGAAATAAAGAGATAGATTGGAAAAAATATGAAAGAAGATATAAGACTTTAATAAAGAAAAGAGGCATAGAAAAATTAAGTCAAAGAAATATGAGCGGAGCATGTCTACTGTGCAGTGAAGAAAAACCGCATAATTGCCATCGAAGATTAGTCGCAGAATACTTAAAGAAGCACTGGAAAAAGGTAGAAATTATTCACTTGTAATATTCTGAGCTAGTGAACTTTATCTGTATCTTCTTTTAGAAAGCTATTAAAAAGGTCCGCAGTTTCAGGATTAGTACTATCATCAACCTTTAATCTTTGATCTAGATTGCTTTTTATAGCTGCGTTTAAAAATAGTTTTAAACTTTCTTTAGCATAATCAAAAT
>CAJWPI010000031.1 GCA_913045055.1 uncultured Gammaproteobacteria bacterium
AGTGTAGATTTAACTAAAAATGCTTCGGTAAGATGCATAAATTATAATGAATCTGACCTAATTACATGTTTTTCAAATGATTATGGTTTTGAAAACTGGATTGCTAAAGCAATAGAGTTTTATGGAGATGAAGGAGATGTGTTAATTGCCATATCTTCCAGTGGTAAATCTCAGAACATGATTAATGCAACTTCTGCTGCAAAAACAAAAAAGTTTTCTAAAGTTATAACCTTTTCAGGATTTCAAGAAGACAACCCGTTGAGTAAGTCTGGAGATATAAATCTTTGGGTTGATAGTAAAGCATACAATTTTGTGGAAAACCTTCATCAAGTTTGGCTTCTAGCTATTGTTGATCTAGTTATTGGAGATAAAGAATACTCTGCATAAATTTCAATAATTAATAATTTTGATGAAAAAGATATTTATTACAGGAGGAGCTGGATACGTAGGTGCAGTTACAGTGCCCTTTTTATTAGAAAAGGGCTATGAGATAACAGTATTTGACCTAATGATTTATGGAGAAGAAGTCTTAAAAGATCATCCTAAGCTTATAAAGGTTAAAGGAGATATAAGAGATAAAGAGGCCTTAAAAGCTCACATTACTAATCATGAAGTGGTTATTCATCTTGCCTGTATTTCTAATGACCCCAGTTTTGAATTAAATCCAAGTTTAGGAAAATCTATAAACTTAGATGCTTTTGAACCTCTAGTGAACATTAGCAAAGACGCTGGAGTTAAAAGGTTTATTTATGCTTCATCCTCATCTGTATACGGAGTTAAAGATGAAAAGAATGTTCACGAGAGTATGACACTTGAACCTTTAACCGACTATTCAAAGTATAAGGCTGAATGCGAGGAAATATTACTGAAACACCAAGGTCCAGATTTTACAACTGTCACTATAAGGCCAGCAACAGTATGTGGATATTCACAACGTCAAAGATTAGATGTTGTCGTAAATATATTAACGAATCTGGCTTACCACAATAGAAAGATAACAGTCTTTGGGGGGAGTCAATTAAGGCCTAATATTCATATAAAGGACATGGCTTTGGCATATCTAGCTTTAATTGAAGCTCCAAAAGAAAAAATTAATGGACAAATTTTCAATGCAGGAGATGAAAACTATTCCGTTAATGAATTATCCCAGATAGTTAAAGGTGTAATTGGGAATGATGTTGAAATGATTCATTCAGATTCAGATGATAATCGTTCATACCATATCTCATCGAAAAAAATCCTAGATACATTAGATTTTCAACCTACATTCTCTATAGAAGAGGCTGTTGTAGATTTAAAAAGGGCATTTGAGAAAAACCTCTTAACTAATCCTTTAGAAAACGAGAATTATTTCAATATACGAAGAATGCAAAACATAAATTTAATATAGTCTATGAAAGTAAGATATTCCTATTTGCCCCAACAATTTGAAAATGCTGATGATCTTTGGGAGGAACTAAAAGAGTTTGTAAAAACAGGAGACTTCACTCTTGGTGAACCTTTAAAGGAATTCGAAAGAAAATTTGCTCAACTAATTGGAACGAAATATGCCATAGGAGTTAATTCAGGAACAGATGCTATTAAACTTTCCTTGAAAGCAAAAGGAGTCTCTAATGGAGATGAAGTTATCACAGCTGCTAACACTTTTGTAGCAACAGTAGGAGCTATATCAGAATTAGGAGCTAAGCCAGTATTCATAGATTGCGATGATACTTTTTGCATGAATACAGACTTATTAGAGGGAGCTATTACTGAAAAAACCAAAGCTATCGTTCCAGTTCATTTTACTGGGTATATGACTGATATGAGAAAACTTATGCCTATAGCAGAAAAATTTAATATTTCTGTTATAGAAGATGCCTGTCAATCCATCCTAGGCTCCTTAGATGGGAAAAATGCTGGAACTTGGGGTAATTCAGGTGCTTTTTCTCTTCATCCTTTGAAGAATCTGAATGTTTGGTCAGATGGAGGTTTAATAGTTACTGATGAAACAGATCTAGCAAATGAATTATATTTACTTAGAAATCATGGCTTAGTAGACAGGGACACAGTTTCTATTATGGGGTATAACTCGAGACTTGATACACTACAAGCAGTAGTAGGAAATTGGTTAATCCCACAAACACACAGTATTGCAAATAAGAGAATTGAGAATGCTGCCTATTTAGATAGGCATTTGTCCGAAGTAGATGGAATTACCATTCCCCCTAGACCTGAAGGTTATAAAATCGTCTATCATCTTTATATAGTATTTGCAGAAGATAGAGACTCTCTTTTAGAACATTGTATAAAAGCAGGAATAGAAGCAAAGGTACATTACCCAATTCCTATATATAGACAGGAAGCTTTAACTAAATTGGGTTATAAAGAAGGAGATTTCCCTGTATCTGATGCACATACTTCCAAGATAATAACCTTTCCTTGCGATCAGCATCTAGAGAAAGAACAGTTAGATCATATTATTAAAACAGTAAAAGGTTTCTATAGTCATTAATAAGAAATTAAAAATACCTTATGTAAATCTATCTTCTCAATGGGAAGAGGAGAGAGAAGAGCTGTTGCCAATAATAGATCAATCTTTTAGAAGAGGCGATTTTGTTGGTGGTGAAGAAATTTTAGCTTTTGAAAAAAAAGTAAGTCAATTATGTGAAGTTAAATATGCTGTAGCATTAAATAGTGGAACAGATGCTCTTACTTTAGCACTGCGATTATTGGATGTAGGATCAGGAGATGAAGTCATAACTGCACCCAATTCTTTTATTGCCTCTGCTGCAGCAATTGTCCATTTAGATGCTAAACCAGTATTTGTTGATGTATTGGATGATCAGAACATAGACCCTTCTAAGCTAGAGGGCGCTATAACTAAGAATACAAAAGCAATTATGCCAGTTCATTTAACGGGCAGGATGTGTGAAATGGATGAAATTATGGATATTGCTGAGAAACACTCTATACCCGTTGTAGAAGATGCAGCTCAATCTATTGGGTCTAAATATAAGAATAGACCTAGCGGATCAATAGGAAAAATAGGATGTTTTTCAGCTCACCCCCTTAAAAATCTTAATGCTTTTGGTGATGCGGGGTTTTTGACTACTAACTCAAAAGAAATATCAGAAAAAGCTAAGTTATTAGCTAACCATGGTTTAAAAACAAGAGATGTTGTTGAGACTTTCGGTTTTGTTTCAAGAATGGACACTCTTCAAGCCGTTATATTAAATTTCCATTTAGATAACCTTGAAGCAGTTATTTCTAGAAGAAAAATGAATGCTTCAATTTATTCTGAAATACTCAATCCTAAATTTGTTACTTTTAGCAAAGCAAGAGATTATGCTTTGGATACATTCCATACTTTTGTGATACAAGTAGACAAAAGAGATGCTTTAAAAGATTTTCTTGCATCTGAAGGCATAGGAACATCAATTCATTATCCTATACCTATCCATTTACAACCCGCAGCATCAGAACTCAAAATATCTGAAGGAACTTTTCCAGTAACTGAGAAACAGTCAAAAAGAATCTTAACTTTGCCAGTAAATCAGTATCTTTCTGAAGAAGAAATAGACCTAATAGCAAAAAAAGTGAATTATTTTTTTGAGGCGAGTGTTAATGGATAATAAATTAATAAAAGATCAATTTTTCCAGATGCTAAGAATAAGGAAAGTTGAGTTAAAGATTTCTGAATTATATCCAGAAGAAGAAATGAGATGCCCAGTTCATCTTTCTGTAGGTCAAGAAGCTGTAGCTGTAGGTGTTTGCTCTGCTCTTCAAAAAAAGGATATAGCCCTTAGTGCACACAGGTCTCATGCGCATTATTTAGCTAAAGGTGGAGATCTTAAAAGTATGCTTGCAGAACTTTATGGAAAAAAAACAGGTTGTGCAGAAGGAAAGGGTGGATCTATGCATCTAATCGATTTGGAAGCTGGACTTATTGCCGCAGTGCCGATAGTAGGGAGCACCATACCAATAGCAGTTGGTTCTGCTTGGGGCAATATGATGCAAGATAAAAGCGTAACTACTGCTGTTTTTTTTGGTGAAGGAGCTACAGAGACAGGAGTATTCCATGAAAGTCTAGGTTTTGCTTCTTTGCATAATATGCCAATGATTTTTGTTTGTGAAAATAATCTTTATTCAGTTTATTCTTCTTTAGAGGTAAGGCAGTCAAATAAGAGGAACAACATAAAGATCGCAGAAGGCCATGGAATAGTGTCCCTAAAAGGTGAAGGTAATGATGTTTCTTCAGTTTATGGTGTGATTAAAGAATCCATTAGCATTATTAAAAAACAAAAAGGACCGGTTTATGTTGAGTTTGATACCTACAGATGGTTAGAGCATTGTGGTCCTAATGATGATGATCATTTGGGATATCGAAAGGACAAAGAGGTCAAAAAGTGGAAAATTAATTGCCCTATAGAAAAAACTAAAGACTACCTTTTAAATAATAAATTAGCAGACGAAAAGGAAATCCAAACAGTGTCTCTAGAGCTAGATGATGAGATAGAAGAAGCTTTTGAATTTGCTAAAACAAGTCCTTTCTTAGATAAGAAACATTTATATACTTCTATTTATTCAGATTAGTGTTAAATATAATTTTGGTTTAATAAAGTGAGAAACTTAAAATTCTTCGAAGCGATTCGCGAGGCAACTGCAATATCTCTAAGAGATGACCCCTCTGTTTATCTAGTGGGTCTTGGTGTACCAGACCCTAAAGGAATTTTTGGAACCACAGAAGGTTTACAGAGTGAATATGGAGCAGACAGAGTATTTGATATGCCAATTTCTGAAAATGCCATGACTGGAGTTGCAATAGGATCTGCCTTAGTAGGTATGAGGCCGATTTTAACTCATCAAAGGGTCGAATTTGCTCTCTTATCCATGGAACAAATAGTTAATCAAGCTGCTAAATGGTTTCATATGACAGCAGGAAAAAAAAATATTCCTTTAGTAATTAGAATGATTATTGGTCGTGGGTGGGGCCAAGGAGCTCAACATTCACAAAGCCTTGAGTCTTGGTTTGCTCATATACCTGGTTTGAAAGTAGTAATGCCAGCCACACCTTATGATGCAAAGGGACTTCTTATTTCTGCAGTTGAAGACAATAATCCAGTAATTTTTATGGAACATAGATGGTTACATAATACTTTTGGTGAAGTCCCAAAAAGAAAGTATAAGGTGCCATTAGGTAAAGCAAACATTATCAAATCTGGGAAAGACTTAACTATAGTTTCACATTCTTACATGTCAATTGAGGCCTTGAAAGCGGCCATGATAATGAAAGAGCATGGCATAGATAGCGAGGTAATAGATTTAAGGTCACTTAGGCCTTTAGATACTAAAACAATAATAAAATCTGTAAAAAAGACAAAAAGATTGTTAGTTGTTGATAATGGCTGGACGCGTTTTGGAGTTAGTGCAGAAATAATATCTTCAGTAACTGAGAAGATCTTTGATGAATTAAAATGTTCTCCTAGTAGGATAGGAATAGAAGATGTGCCTTTACCTAGTACAAGAGCGCTTGCTGTTCATGCTTACCCAACCCCATCTAAGATAGTAAAAGCTGCTGCAAAATTGTTAGGATTACAAATCAAGTTATCAAAAGAACAAAAGAAATCAGATCCTTTAGATCAGCCAGACCAAAATTTTACTGGTCCTTTTTAACAATTAGTCACATTAGGAGAAATTAATATGGGAAAGGAAATAGATTTAATGAGAAATTATCCTAGAACTAAGAGAGACCCCGAGGCTAGGGCGTCATCTAAAACTGAAGAAGACAGAATAATAGCAAGAAAATTTGATAAAGATTTTTTTGATGGAGACAGAAGATATGGCTATGGAGGTTATAGTTATAATCCTAGGTTTTGGCAACCGGTGATACCTGACTTTATCTCTCACTATTCTTTAGATCAGAGTAGTTCAATTCTTGATATAGGAAGTGGTAAGGGTTTTATGCTTCATGATTTTATGGAAGCTATTCCAGGCATTAAGGTAAGGGGAATAGATATTTCTCCCTATGCAATTGAAAACTCTTTGGAAGATGTGAAACCTTTTCAACAAGTAGGTGATGCAAAAAAACTACCCTTTGAAGACAATTCTTTTGATTTAGCTATTTCCATTGTGACGTTACATAATCTGGAAATTGAAGAATGTGGACAATCTCTTAGAGAAATAGAGAGAGTTTCAAGAAATGCCTTCATTACTCTAGATGCTTATTCAAATGAAGAAGAGAAAGCTGCCATGGAAGCATGGAATTTGACAGCCCTTACGGTAATGCATGTGGATGATTGGAGAGATTTTTTTGCACAAAATGGTTATAAAGGTGATTATTATTGGTTTATGCCATGAGGATAAAAAATGAAATTTAAAGCAGCTATTCTAGTTGAATCAAAAAAACCACTTGTTTTGGAAGAGATAGAAATTAATCCTTTAGAAGTAGGACAAGTTTTAGTAAAACTAGATTCAAGTGGAGTTTGTGGTGCACAAATAAATGAAATTGATGCCGTAAAAGGTAAGGATAAGTTTCTTCCGCATCTTTTAGGACATGAAGGTCATGGAGAGGTAGTGGAATGTGGCCAAGGAGTAACTAAAGTTAAAGATGGAGATAAAGTAGTATTACATTGGAGGAAGTCACCTGGAATCAATTCTGCTACGCCGACTTATGAAAGCAAATCCCTAGGTCAGATAAATGCTGGCTGGGTAACAACCTTTAATGAGTATGCAGTAGTTTCAGAGGATCGATTAACTCTTATCCCTGACTATGTAGATAAAGATCATGCTGCCCTCCTTGGGTGTGCAGTAACAACAGCTATGGGAACCTTGGTTAATGATGCTAAAGCTACAGTAGGGGATTCCGTTGCAATTTTTGGATGTGGTGGTGTAGGACTTAGTTTAATACAGTTTGCTAAATTATCAGGTTGCTTCCCCATAGTTGCAGTAGATATTTATTCAGAAAAATTAAATCAAGCCAAAGATCTAGGTGCTAGTCATATTATAAATTCTACCGATAAGCAATTTATTGACTTACTTTTGGAAGCTAATGACGGAAATAAATTTGATATCTGTATAGATAATACTGGTTTACCTGCAATACTCAAACAGGCTTATCAAGTAACATCACCAAACGGTGGGAAGACAATTATGGTTGGGGTAATGGATAAAAGTAATTCATTAGATATATGGACTTACCCTCTGCATTTTGATCAAGAATTAATAGGTTCTTCAGGAGGACAATGTAATCCTTCTATTGATATTCCTAAGATTGTTAAATTAATTGACCAAAGCATGCTGGACTTAAATAAATTAATTGGGGCAACTTATTCTTTAGAACAAATAAACCAAGCTATCGATGATCTAAGGTCCGGCTCTAAATCTGGAAGATTAATGATTTCTTTTTAGATTTATGCTTAATGAGAATCTGAATCTAATCCCAAAAAAGAGATGAGAATAATAATTGGTGGTGATAGCACTATAGGAAGAGCTTTATCATATTCTTGGAAAGAAAAAGGAATTTCATTTCAATCCAGCACAAGGAAACCTAATCTTGTTAACCCACAGAGACCTCTTATTGACCTTGACTCAAAGGAGTGGAAAGAAATAAAAGAAAATAAATTCAATATAGGAGTTTTATGTGCAGGTATAACTAGTATAGATAAATGTGAAAAGGATCCAGTTTTTTCAAAAAAAGTTAATGTAGAAGGAAGAAAAGAATTAGTAAATGAGTTAATAGAGAAAAAAACTCATATAATAATGCTTTCATCAAATCAGGTGTTTGATGGTTCAAAAAAGTTAGTGGAAGCTCAGGAACCTACAAGTCCAATAAGCGAGTATGGTAAACAGAATGCAGAGCTTGAAGAATATATTCTTAACTTTCCCAAAACAACAGTATTTAGGTTAACCAAAGTAATTCACAATAACCTTTCTATTCTAAAAGATTGGAAAGAAAAGTTAGAAAGCGGCCAGGAGATATTTCCTTTTAAAGACTTAACCTTGGCACCAATCTCTTTAAAACAAGTTATGCAAAGCATAGAAAAGATAATCACAAATAAGGCTTATGGTATAAAACAACTTTCTGCAGAAAATGAGATTAGTTACGAACAGTTTGCTTATGATTTTTGTAGACAAATAGGTCTAGATACAAGGTTAGTTTCACCTATAAATTTCAAAGATAAATTTAAAGGCTCTACAGCGCCACCTGAACATAGTAGTTTAAGAACTTCAGATGATATTCACTAAATTCAATCTTAGTCTTAAGGGCCTAGTGCATAAATTGATAGCTATCTTGTTTATTCCTCTGTTAATAATAATAAAGCTAATTAAACCTATATATAAAATACGTTTAAGGGAATTTATGTCTGAAAGGATAGGACATTTTGTTGGAGATGCAGGAATATCTCTCTGTGACCAGGTTTATAAAGAAGAATACAAAGACTTATGTTGGTTTATTACTCCATCCTGTAACTCACAAATAGAAAAAATGGTAAAAAGAGTATTCTTTGTTAGGTGGTGGGTAAGATATCTTATTATTGCTAATAGCTTTTTCCCTTCTTTGAATTTAGCTCCTTTTGAGAACAGATGGGCTCATGCCAGAGATGTAAGAGGCTTGTACTTTAAAACTAAAGATCTTAAGGAAGCTTATCTTCCTTTTAGCAATGAAGAAGAAGAGCAGGCAAAGAATTTTCTAAAGAATTTAGGAGTAAAAAGGACCGATAAATTTGTTTGTTTAATAATTAGAGATGCCGAATACTTAAAGACCCACTATCCTAATGAAGATTGGTCCTATCATGATTATAGAGACTCAAGCATTAACTCTTACATTGAAAGTATTGAAGCTTTAAAAGATCTAGGCTATTGGATATTTAGAATGGGTAAGGAAGTAAAAGAGAAATTAGATTATGACCATCCTAGAGTAATTGACTATGCTAATAGTGATGAAAGAAGTGATTTATTAGATGTTTGGTTACCAGCCAACTCCCATTTCAGCATCTCTACTTCTACCGGTCTTGATGCGGTCCCTCAAGCTTTTAGGCGCCCAGTAGTTTACGTGAATGCCATGACTAATGCAGACTTTAGATCTCATGATCATTGTATTTGGGCTCCCAAAGATCTTTATTGGAAAGGAAGCAAAGAGAATTCCCTAACTTTAAAAGAAACTTTAATAAATAATTTTTCTGATGGCAGAAGATATGAAGACTTAGGTATCAATATAACCAATCTGTCACCTGATTTAATTAAAGATATAGTGCTAGAAATGCATAAAAGACTTTCAGGTGAATGGGAAATATCAAAACAAGAAGAGTTAAATCAAGAAAAATTCATTAAAATAATTTCTGCTTGGCCAGAAAAAGAGAAAATGCATGGATTTTTCCACCCCAAAGCCCTGATAAGTCAAACTTATCTTGAACATAACTCCTCTTTTTTATCTGAGTTATTTGATGAAAGTTAATGAATGCCCTAATTAAAAGTAATAGCTTAATTAAAGAAATATTAAAGGATAGATATAGAAGTCTAGTTTTAATTATTGGACTTATGATATTGACAGGGATAGTACAAGCTACCTCTGTATTGGGTCTTATGCCTATAGTTGATTTTGTTATAAATCAGGATCAACAAGAACACAATGAAATAACCCAAGTTATAGCGAACACCCTATACCAATACAACATTCCAGTTAATATCTTGTCATTAGGTATTCTCTATCTTTGTTTAGTCCTTATTAGGAGCTCAACTCTAGCTTTACAGAAATACGTAACCACAAAGACAATCTTCAGCATTATGAAGCAAATGATTTTTGGTTTATACGAATCTTTTTTGAATACTTCTTGGTCTTTTTTTGGAACAAAGGAGTATGGCACGTTAGCTAATACATTAGTAAAAGAAACTGAAAAGGCATCAATAGGTTTTGAATCTCTTGCCCAGATGATTGCATCTAGTGTTTCAATTCTCTTTTATTTCTTTTTGCTGCTCTTCTTGTCATGGCAGCTATCTTTGTTAGTACTTCTTTTGACAATCATTCTCTTTTCTCCTTCTGTTCTCTTAAATAAATATGTTTATTCAGTGAGAAAAAGGCATACGGAAGCTTCAAATAATTTTCAAGGAAGAATGTATGACACCCTAAATGCCCTAAAACTTATAACTGGATTTTCAAAAAAACAAGACACTTTAAAGGAGGTCAAACCTTCCGTTAATACTGTTGCCAAGACTTCAGTTCAGTTTACTATGGTAAGGGTTCTTTTTTCCCAATTGGGAGAACCTGTAGCAGTATTCTTAGTTGTTATATCGGTTGTTATAGGTTTGAATTATTTAAATATGGGAATTGCTGAACTTATAGCTTTTCTTTATTCAATTAACAGATTATCAGTAGAGAGTCAGAGTTTCATTACTCAAAGAAATAATATCTTTGCAAGCTTACCTTCGTTTGAGCAAATCAATGCTCTGAAAATTGAGTCTGAGAGCTCTCAAGAGAGTCTAGATGGAAAAAGTATAGAGTTATTTAAAAGAGGTATATTTGTAGAGAACTTAAGCTTTTCTTATGACGATGAACAGGTTCTATCCGACATAAATTTGGAAGTTCCTAGAGGGTCAATGGTTGCTGTAGTTGGACCTTCTGGATCAGGAAAATCAACCTTAATAGATTTAATTATGGGTTTTTATAAATCTCAAAATGGAAAAGTTAAAGTTGATGACGATCTTCTTGATTCCATAAAACTTCATGATTGGAGACTTCTTACTGGTTATATTCCACAACAACCTTTCTTATTTAATGCTTCGATTAAGGAGAACCTCCTATGGGCCAAAAAAGGTGCTACTGATTTAGAAATCAAAGAAGCTTGTAAATTAGCTAATGCTGAAGAGTTTATTTTAGACTTGAAGGAACAATACAATACATTAGTGGGTGAAAGGGGAGTAAGACTTTCTGGAGGCCAAGCTCAGAGAATTTGTTTAGCTAGAGCATTAATTAAGAAACCTCAATTATTAATTTTGGATGAAGCAACAAGTGCTTTAGATAGTCATTCAGAGCTTTTAATTCAAGATTCTATTGAAAAACTTACAGGTGAAACAACTATTATCTGTATTGCACATAGACTATCAACAATTAAGAAAGCTAATAGAATATATTATCTTAATCAAGGACGAATACTAGAAGCAGGAACCTTTGAAGAGCTAGTTGCTTCTTTAAGTGGTGAATTTAGAAAGACAGCTGAATTACAGGGCATCATCTAGTAAAAGAATAAAGACGGAAATGGTAAAGAATAATGAATTCTGTTGACGATAAAACCGCCTCTTTTTTTGAATCAAAAAAGATTCTAATAAGTGGTGCCAGTGGTTATATAGGTTCAAATTTATTAAATAGACTTTCTGAGATTAAGTGTGAGATAGCTTGCTTAACAAGCAACCCCAAACTAAAAGAGTTTCTAGTTAAGGAATATAAAAATAGAAGAGCTAATATCACTGTATCTTGTGGTGCTTATAGAGACAGGTCTTTATGGGAAAAGGAGATTAAAGGTGTTGATGTTATTTTTCATTTAGCTTCTCAAACAAGTTTTTATAAAGCTGAATCAGATCCAGCAGAGGATTACTTGGACAACGTTCTTCCTATACAGCTTCTTCTTGACTTAGTTTCAAAAGAAAAAAAGAAACCATTTATAGTTTTTGCAGGAACATCAACCCAATGTGGAATAAAAGACTCACTACCTGTAGGAGAAGATCAAAAGGACAATCCATCTACAATTTACGATTTACATAAGCTTATAGCTGAGAATTACTTGAAATATTATTGCAAAAAAAAAGAGGCCGAAGGTTGTTGTCTAAGACTATGTAATGTTTACGGTCCTGGTCCTAAAAGCAGCAATGATGACAGGGGAATTCTTAATCTAATGATAAAAAAAGGTTTGAAAGGGGAGATTTTATCTATTTATGGCTCAGGAAACTTTATAAGAGACTATATATTTATTGATGATGTTGTAAGAGCCTTTCTGTTATGTCCTCAGAATAAGAACAAGACAAATGGGAAACATTTTATTTTAGGTTCAGGGAAGGGATTTACCGTACAGGAAGCTATTTCTAAAGTTGCAGAAATTCTTAATAAGAAAACTAAATCAAAGGTTGGCACTAAACATGTTGCTTCTCCAGAAGATCTTCTAGACATAGAGTTTAGGAATTTTGTTGCAGATAATTCTAGCTTGAAGACCGCAATCGACTGGTCAGCTGATATAGATCTAGAAAAAGGAATCGAGCTTACTATAGAAAACTTTATCAAACATAAATAAGATGAATAAAAGATTAAAATCTAATATAGAAGATTTTCTAAAATATATACTAATCTAGTCTCTACCTTTAATCAGATGTCCACCAAGTTTACTGTCCTTATAGATGTATATATAAATCTTTTCTTGTTTAAAGAAGCTATAGAAGCAATTCAAAACCAGACCTATCAAAATTTAGAAATTATTATTTCAGACAATGGTTCTGATAATGAGATAAAAAAATATATTTCAAGCCTTGAATCAAAAGACAACAGAATAAAGGTTATAAGATACGAAGAAAATATATTTAGTTATGAAGACCCTGAGTTGAAAACATTTGTTCTCTGTAATGATGCTTTAAGAGTTGCTGAGGGAGATTATATTTTTTATCAGTCTTATGATGATTTGCTAGCGAATGACTATGTAGAAAGAATGGTAAAACTCTTTGAAGAAAACTCAGATTGTATCTCTGTTGCAGGATTACCTGTTGGAATGGATATAAAAGGGAAACTTCTTGAAGACCCAAAGGGGAGAAAAAAGAATATTAGAAAGAGATTTATGTCAGGTCATGAATTAGCTCTAGATCATCTTAAAGGTGGAGTTAAATTCTCTTCTCCAGGAACAATATTTAGTTTTAAAAAAGAAGAGCTTATTAAGTATGGTGGATTCCATCGTTCTGTGGAATTAAGTCAACTTTATGGAATTGTTCCCTTTGGCCAGACTGGCTTTGATGAGGAAGCAGAATTTTATTGGAGAAGACATGAAGGGCAATTAAATAAGGAGCTTTCTAGAATGGGTTATTGCGGAGCTAAAGAGCTTTACTCGCTTATTGAAGATTTTAATCTTAGAGATAGATGGACAATCTATGGAAAGGAAGTTGCTGATCATGTTGTTAAAGAATTAATAAAGGATATGGGAAGAAAATCTGCTTCTTTAGCTGTGTATAACTTTTTTAAATTCAATTTTTTTGGGGCATTTAGGTCATTTCGCGATTCTTTTTCTAGAATACATTTTTGGATTTTTTTCCCTTCCGAATTATGGAAAAATAAAATTCATTTACTATTTAGCATTCTAAGAACCTTTAGTTTCATTTTTCTTCCCATTGTTTATCTTTTTGATAAAACTCTTCCCTCCAAAACTAAACCTAATATTGTTATAAAGCTAAAAAGATTTTTAGAAGAAAGTAAATAATAACTTAGATAGATATTTAAGAATTCTTTTTAAAATCTACCCATTCTTTTAAGATTTTACTTGATGAATTCCTTTTTTCCCCACCTACTTCAAAAATAAATTTAATTTGAGAATTTGTACTAAAAGCTTCTAATTCAGGGATATTTTTTTGGTTCCTGTCACCTCCATTAGCAAAAATCAGAGTGTCTTCTACAGAAATAGAATCAAGACATTTTGAGATAGCATCATTTGAAGAATTATCTTCATCATCAAATAAGATAACTTTATCAACCATAACAAGATTCTCTATTATTTCTTTTCTCTCATTTATTCTCAAAAAAGGCCTCCCTTTTTTTCTTATTAGCCAATTATCAGAATTTAAGCCAACCCAAAGTTCATCACCCTCTTTCTTTGCATTTTTAAAATATGATACATGTCCTGAATGCAAGGGATCAAAACCTCCAGTTACTAATACAATGTTTTTCATAGCTTGTCTTTACTCCTTACTTTCAACGATTTTCTTCTTTTCTAATACTAATTTCTCCATAGCGAAAAGACAAAATTTCACTATTACTTTTAATTAAAATTTCTCCTTTTTTATTTACTCCGATTACTTTGCCAAAAATTTTAATTTCATCAGGTAACTTTATTACACATGGTTTATTGTTTAGCATATGCAAGTTTTGAAAAGAGCTTTTATAAAAGGAAAAGCCTAACTCTGGGAATTTAATTGAAAGATTTAATATTCCTTGCAGTAATTTACTAGCAATAAGATTTCTATCTAACGGAGCATCAGAAAATTTAGATAGAGAAACCCACTTTTGGTCTATAGCTGATCCTTCTTTTTCCGTCATGTTTATGTTAATTCCTATACCAATAACTATCTCTGAAAGTTTTCTCTTTTGTTGTACAGTTTCAATAAGAATTCCTCCAAATTTCTTATCTTTTATAGTAAGGTCATTTGGCCACTTTATCTCTATTTTTTCATTTATCATGCTTTGAAGACTTTCAGCTACAACCACTGCAGTTGCTAGACTTAGACCATCTAATGCAGAATGATTAGAATTAGTTTTCCAAGCAAAGGAAAAATAAATGTTTTTACCAAATGGACTTATCCAACTTCTTTTGTTTCTTCCTTTTCCTACAGTTTGTTGTTCAGCAAAGAAGGCACCTTTTTTATTGTTTTTGTGTTTAAGAAAAAATTTGGCATCTTCGTTAGTAGACTTAGTTGTTTCCATTATTTTTATATCATCAAGATGATATAAATCATCTTTTTTTAGATTTTCAAGAATCTTTTCTTTTGATAAAAGGATCATTTTTTAAGCTATCTTGTAGAGTAGAGTAACAAATAAAACGATTTATGTTGACAAGGTATTATCGCATGGTGAGAATTGCCCGCCATATAGAGTGCCTAGGAGGGGTTGGGGAGCGGTCAAACCCAGCAGACTGTAAATCTGCCGCCTCGTGCTTCGCAGGTTCGAATCCTGCCTCCTCCACCAGTTTTCTTTATTTGAAAAGTTAAGATAACCATATGACTTATAAAAACTCTGAAAAGTGCTTGCATTAGCAGCTTAAAGGTACTATAAAGCCCTCCGGGCTTTGGGTAGTTGGCGTTTTTTTTGGGTATTTTGTGTACATTTACTAAGTTGTAATCTAAATATTGATTAATTGACTAGTGTATTTTTTACTTTATACCATAAGAACAAGGCTTTAATGCTCATATAGCTCAGGTGGTAGAGCACTTCCTTGGTAAGGAAGAGGTCACCGGTTCAAGTCCGGTTATGAGCTCCAGATAA
>CAJWPI010000032.1 GCA_913045055.1 uncultured Gammaproteobacteria bacterium
AAAGGACCAGAATTAATCGAAGAGCTGCTTCACTCAGATCGATTTTGATTAGCTAACTCTTTAGCTCTTTTATTACCGTTGAAGCTAATTCTAATTCTCCTGAATAAAATGCTGGAGAAATTCTTTGTCCTTTCCCTGAATAGCGCTCTTTGATCATATCAGCAACTTGTTTTGGTGTTTCAGCTACAACTGCAATTTCATTAAGTAATTCATCATCTATTAATTCTGCCATTTCTTGCCATTTACCTTCTTTGGAAAGTAGATTTAATTTCGGTTGCAAATCTCCTCTTCCGTGAGCTTCTAAAACACCTTTGTATGCAGGTGTAGAGGCGTAAAAGGATATTTGATTTTTACATGCTTCTAAAGATTTCTGAAATGATTCCTCTGAAAGACCAGCAACAGTCATGACACTTATAGCTAAGTCAAAATCAGAGCTTGGTCTTTTAGTAGAAGACAATCCTTCTTGAACTATAGGTAATGTTGTTTCTTCCATGTATTTAAGAGTATGAAAAGGATGAACAAGAAGTCCATCAGCAGATTCAGCAACGGATCTTGTCATCAGCGGTCCAACTGCTGCAACATAAATTTTTGGTACTCCATGTGGATTAGGTCCCGGATTAAAAAAAGGTGTCATCAAAGTATGAGAATAAAATTCTCCTCTAAAATCCAATTTAGTTCCTTCCTGCCAACAATCCCAAATTGACCTTATAGCTTCTATCATCTCTTTCATTCTTGCTGCCGGCTTTGACCAGGGCATAGAAAACCTTTTGGTTATATGAGGTTTAATCTGAGAACCTAATCCTAGAATAAATCTTCCTTCAGATATTAAATTGAGGTCGTAACCTAAATTAGCTAATATCATTGGATTCCTTGAAAAAGCAACTGCTATAGAAGTCATCAGTTCTATCTTTTTCGTTGCCATAGCCGCTGAGACTAGTGGAAGAAAGGGGTCATGGGGGCCTTCAAAAGTATAAGCTCCATCGTATCCTGATTCTTCTAAGACTTTAGCTGCTGGACCAGATTCTCTAGCATCTCTTGCGATAATCCCTGCATCAATTTTCATCATTACTCCTTTGTTTTTAGAGTATTATAAAACTTTAATTTCAATTAGAGATAAAAAAGATGATAGAACTGTATTATGCACCAACACCTAACGGTTGGAAAATAACTATTATGTTGGAGGAATGCTCTATTCCTTACAAAATCATTCCTGTTAACCTGGGAAAGGGAGATCAATTCAAACCTGATTTCTTAAGGATTAGCCCTAACAATAGAATGCCAGCAATTGTTGATCCTGATGGTCCAAATGAAAAAAAAATAAGCATATTTGAATCAGGAGCAATATTGATTTATTTAGGGGAAAAATCAGGGAAATTCTTGCCTAAAGAGAATTTTGAAAAAATAAAAGTTTTGGAATGGTTATTTTGGCAAGTTGGTGGCCTTGGACCAATGGCAGGCCAAGTAAGTCACTTTGTTAACTATGCTACAAACTTTCCTGGAGACCATTCTTATTCTGAGAATAGATATAAAAATGAATATGATCGATTGCTTCAAGTTATGGATAATGTTTTAGAAAATAACGAGTTTTTGGCAGGCAATTATTCCATTGCGGACATGGCATCCTTCCCTTGGGTTACAGCATACAAGAGGTACGAAGTGGATTTAGATAAGTTTAAAAATTTAAGAAGGTGGTTTGATACCCTAAAAAATAGACCAGCAGTAAGAAAAGGTATGGATGTAGGAAAAGAAGCTAGAAACTTTGGTCAAAAACAAACTTCTGAAAGTCTAAAAATGATGTTCGGTCAAACTGCAGATTCTATAAAAAAAGAAGCAAAGAAAAAGTTAGATAAATGAAAATATCTCTCGGTAGTTATGAGATGGAGTTAATCCATCATGACCCAAAGTTATATTCTATTAAGGGGGTAATAACACAACAAGAGTGCAAACATTTTCAGGAAATATCGTCAGCATTCATGAAAAGATCAACAGTAAGTGCAATCAACAAGAACAGGGCCAAAGAAGGTGCTCTGGATAAAAGAAGAACAAGCACAAATTGTTGGGTGAAGCATGATCATTCTGAAATAACCTTATCTGTGGGTAAAAGAATTGCTGAGCTTATTCAAATGCCTCTAGAGAATGCTGAATCCTATCAAGTACTACATTACGGTTCTGCTCAAGAATATCAACCACACATGGACACCTTTGATCCTAATACAGATCTTGGTAAATCCTACCTAGGAAGTTCTGGGCAAAGAATTATTACCGTCCTTTGTTATCTCAATGATGTAAATGAAGGAGGGTCAACTGTTTTTCCAAATATAAATAAAGAAGTATTTCCTGAAGCAGGGAAGATAGCAGTCTTCCATAATTGTTTTCCTGGAACTGACACTCCCAACCCAGGCTCTCTACATGGAGCCTCTCCTGTATTATCTGGAGAGAAGTGGGCCATTAATCTCTGGTTTAGAAAGAATAAAGTTGAACAGGAACATTAATGACTGCAGAAGTGAATGCTTTGGTATGCAAGTCTTTAACTGAAGATCTAAGTGGACTTTCATTCGAAAAAATAAAAATTAAAGACCTAACCTCTAATGATTTATTAATCAAAGTAAAAGCAGCTTCAGTAAATTTTCCTGATTTACTAATGAGTAAAGGTCTTTATCAACATAAACCTACACTTCCATTCGTCCTTGGAATGGAAGGTTCTGGGGTGGTAAAAGGTTTAGGGAAGGATGTAAAAAATTTTCAGGAAGGTGACGAAGTAGTATTCGGTTCTTGGGGTAATGGTACATTTGCTGAAGAAATAATTATGCCTCAAGAGTTGGTAAGGAAAAAACCCACTCCCTTCTCCTTTTCAGAAGCTGCAGCGTTTCAAACTGCTTATCTTACAGCCTATGTGTCTTTAATTAGAAGAGGTCAATTACAAAAAGGAGAAAATCTACTTGTACACGGATCTACAGGAGGAGTTGGTATGGCAGCAGTACAATTAGGTAATTTCTTAGGAGCAAATGTAATTGCAACAGGTACTTCAGAAAATAAGTTAGAGCAGACTTTAGAGTGGGGAGCTTCCCATAAAATATTGACTTATAAGGAGGGAAAAACTCAGTTTAGGCAAGAGGTGAAAGCTTTAACTGATGGTTTGGGAGCAGATGTTATATATGATCCTGTAGGAGGTGATGTATTTGATGAATCAATAAGATGTATAAACTGGGGAGGAAGAATTCTCATAGTTGGTTTCGCAAGCGGTAGAATTCCTACAGCTCCAATCAATATGCCACTCATTAAAGGTTTCTCCATTATTGGAGTTAGAGCTGGAGAATACGGAAGAAGAGACCCGATAAAAGGAGAAGAGAACTCTCAAGAAATATTTAGATTAGCTGAAGGAGGTCATTTGAGACCATACATTTGCAAAGAATTCTCTCTTAAAGATGCTAAAGAGTCTTTGAAATATCTTTCAGCTAGAAAGCTCTTGGGTAAAATTGTAGTGGTAATGGATTAAGAATAATTTTTTAAAATTTTCTCTAATAAATCTAGCCTATCATTCCCAAAGAACATATTTGTCTTGTTTAAAAAAATAGTTGGTGAGCCAAACCCTCCTCTGTCTACTAGTTCTTGTGTGCTAGCTTTTAAAAGTTCTTTAGTAGAATCTAGCTCTATAAAATTAAAGAAAGCTTCAGTACTAAATCCTAAAGATAAAATAATTTCTATTAAAACCTCCTTTTTGGATATGTCTTTACCCTCCTTCCAATATGCAAAGAATACCTTAGAGTTATATTCTGAAATTTTTTCTTTATCTATTGCATAAAAGGCTCCCCTCATTGCTCTAACACTGTTTACTGGAAATATTAGAGGCCAGTTTATTTCTATCCCTCGTATGTCGCTCCAATCTTTCATGTCTTTATTAGAGTATTGTTGCTTTGCCTTTACTGGATTTGCTCTAGTCTCATAAACGCTGGGATTTATGGTATTAAAAATACCTCCAACCAGAATCGGTTTCCAAATCAAATCAAGCTTATGTCTTGTGACTAATTTCTCTACCTCCACAAAAGCTAAATAAGTCCATGGACTGCTGCAATCATAAAAAAACTCTATTTTACTTTTCATTCTTATATTCATTATGAAAGACAACCATGTCTAATTTTGACCTACCTAAAGTGAGGTCTCTTTAAGTTCAGCCATTTGAGAAAATAAAACAGTTATGTCTTCTCTCATAGTTTCATTTTTAAACTCACGATAAAGAGAATTAACATTGACAATTATTCTTTCGCTATCTCCCCATTCAGAAAAGTCAGATATGTTTATATCTTTAGAAGCCTCTAAAGCTGTCATTCCAGATTTGAATCTAGATTTGGCTTCGTCTCTTAAATAGGTAAGGTAATACTTAACTGCTTCAACTCCTTTCTTATCTGTAACAGGTCCATGTCCAGGAACAATGAAATCAACATCCATCGAAATAATAAGATCACATGCACTTATCCAGTTTTCTACAGGACCAGCCCAAAGTATTGGATGACCTTCTATAAATAAAATATCTCCAGTAAAGACAGTCTTATCCTGAGGCACATAAGCCAATATGTCTCCATTGGTATGAGCAGGGCCCACTTCAATTAATTCAACTTTTTTATCTCCTACGTATCTTTCAACTGATCCAGAGAATGTCGTATTTGGAAGTCTCCTAGTTACTTCTTTAAAATTAAATGAACCGAAACAATCACTAAAATATTGCCCTAAAATTCCCATTTCTGAAGCATTCTCTAGTAGAGAAGCCATAATTTCTGGTGATTCATGGGACATCTCTTCGAGGGTAGCTTTACTGCATATAATTTCAGAAGTGTCCACACAGTTATTTCCGTTACAGTGATCACCATTAGAATGACTATTCACAAGAGAAACTATATTTTTCATTGCCTTAGGTTCTGCTTTCTGCATTCTTTTTAGCATTTGATAAGTTAGATCTTCATCAAACAAAGTGTCAACTATAAGACTCTCATCACCGTCGGTAACTAATCCAGCATTGCTCCAACCCCAGCCTCCGTCTGGTTGTAAATAACAATAAATATGTTCGCCTAAATCAATTAAGCCTTTCTTAAAAGGTTTTATACCTAAATTCGAAAAATGAGACGGTTTCATTAAATAGTGATGATACCTAATTTTAATATCCTTGTAAGGAGGATATTGTAAGGTAGGTAAATCTAACTATATAATCTCAGCCTCTCTTTCAATGAATAAGTTTAAAAAACAATTAACATTACTTTTTATATTAAGTACTTTTTCTCTTAAAATTTGCCTAGAAGAAAAAAGTTTTAATTACTCTGAAGAAAATTTTGAACTTTCCAAAGAAATAATAAACATTTTGGAAAGAGAACATTTTATTAAAAAAAGTTTTTCATCCATAAAGGTAGATGCTTTTGAATTATTCCTGGAAAGATTAGACCCAAGCAAATCTATTTTTCTTGATCGTGAGGTAAGAAATTTTTTAGAATCCATAGAGAACTATCCCTTAGAAAAAAAATCCTTATACACAAACTTAGAATTAAAAAAAATTCCAAGAAGTTTCGATGATTTAGATAAATCCCTAAAGCTCGCTTTTGAGGCTTTTGGAATCTTTCAGGATAGATATCAACAGAGACACGATTTTCAAACTCAACTCTTAGGAGATATAAAAACCTTAAACTTGAGACAAACCAAAAAAATTCTTAAAGATAGAAGTGAAGCACCACAACCTAGAAATCTGCAACAGCTGCAAGACCTATGGGAATCTTCTTTGGTAAATGATGTCATAAACTTAAATTTGAATGGAAATGATCTTGAAGAAATCAAAAATAAACTAAGTAAGAGATTTGCAACTTCTTTAAACTATTTTAAAAAGACTAAACAAGAAGATATTTTTGATATTTATATTAACTCAGTTACCTCTATATATGGGCCTCATTCGAGTTACATGTCTCCTAAGAGAACTGAGGATTTCGATATTGATATGAAGCTTTCTTTAGAAGGTATTGGAGCTTTATTATCTTCTGATGGCCTTTATACCACAGTGCAATCCTTAGTAGCTGGGGGACCAGCAGAAAACTCCAATAAACTTAATGCTAAAGATAAGATAGTTGGCGTAGGCCAGGAAGATGATGAAGAGATTACTGATGTTATAGGCTGGAGAATAGATGATGTTGTCGAATTAATAAGAGGACCGAAAGATACTGTAGTTAAATTGGAGATAATTCCATCTTCATCTCTAGACGAATCTCATACAAAGGTTATAGAGATAACAAGAAATCTAGTTAAGCTTGAAGACCTGGCAGCAAAAAAAAATATATTATCTATTACTAGAGAAGGCAAAGAATATAAGATTGGTGTTATTGAACTTCCTGCTTTCTATATGGATTTTGATGCATATAAAAGAAGAGAATATGACTATAAAAGTAGCAGTAAAGATGTAAGAAAACTTATTAATTCTCTAAAAAGAGAAAATATTGACGGATTAATTTTAGATCTTAGGAATAACGGTGGAGGGTCTTTGTTTGAAGCAAACTCTCTTGCCCATATTTTCTTAGGTGGTGGAACTACGGTACAAGTAAAAACTGCTAAAGGGAGTGTTCATGAACTTGGAGATAGAAGAGGTTTTCAAATTTATGATGACCCTTTATTAATCCTTGTTAACAAATTTAGCGCTTCGGCATCTGAAATTCTTGCGGGTGCAGTACAAGACTACAGAAGAGGACTGGTAGTAGGAACCGATACCTTTGGTAAAGGCACAGTGCAAAAAGTAGAGACCCTTAGTTCAGGGCAAATAAAATTTACTGAATCTAAATTCTACAGAGTCTCAGGAGGTAGCACCCAAAATAAGGGAATATCTCCTGATATTAATCTTCCTTCACCTATTGATGTTGAGGAAATAGGTGAACACAAATACTTAGGAGCGCTTGTCCACGACAATATTAGGAAAACTAAATTTAAAGATTTTGACAGAATTGGATCATCTAAAGAATTACTTACACTAAAGCACAAAGAAAGAATGTCTCAATCTTCTATATTTAAGAACTTGAAAGAGAAAAAATCTTGGAGAGCAATACAAGATAATAATATCTGGGTATCCTTAAATATAGATAAAAGAAAAGTTAACAAAGAAAGGGCTGAGCAGGAGCTTCTTTCTCTAGAAAATGAACTCAGAAGAGAGATGGGATTGGAGACTTTCCAAAATTACAAGGAATTTGTAGAAAGAGAAAAAGATCCAGAAGTAATTGATATTGATGAAGCCATATTAAAGGAATCAGCAAATATTCTTGCAGACTTTATAGAATACTCTTTCCAACCAGTAGTTGTTTCTATTGAATCAACCGGTTAGTCAGAATAGTGAAAATTATTTCTTTTAACATAAATAGCGTAAGAGCAAGACTTCATCAAGTTCAGGCTATAATTGAAAAACATAATCCAGACGTGATAGGTCTACAAGAAACTAAGGTGCATGACGACGAATATCCTTTCCAAGATATAGAAGAAATGGGATTTAAATCACATATTCATGGCCAAAAAGCACATTATGGTGTTTCTCTCCTATCTAAAAAAGAACCTATCCAATCAGGAAAGGGTTTTAAGAATGATAATCAGGATAGTCAAAAGAGATTTATCTGGGCAGAATTTAAGGCAAAGAATAAATCAATATTTATTCTTAATGGATACTTTCCTCAAGGGGAGGAAAGAAACCATCCTGTAAAATTCCCTGCTAAAAGAAAGTTTTTTAAGGATCTTATTAATCACCTCCAAAAAAACCATAATCCTGAAGATAAGCTAGTAGTGATGGGTGACCTTAATGTTTCTCCAGAAGATATTGATATTGGTATAGGAGAAGAAAACAGAAAAAGATGGCTAAGAGCTGGAAAGTGTAGTTTTTTACCTGAAGAAAGAGAGTGGTTAAGTCAGCTTAAGGCTTGGGGATTAAAAGACACATATAGAGAACTCTATCCAGAAGAAGATAATAAATTTAGTTGGTTTGATTACAGAAGTAGAGCATTTAATGATAATCCAAAGAGAGGTTTAAGAATTGACCATATTTGGGCTACAGATAGTCTAATTAAGTGCGTAAAAGAGGTAGGAATAGATTATACAATTAGAGGTATGGAAAAACCTTCTGATCATGCTCCGATATGGACAAGCTTCAACATTTAGGTTTTTCTCTCTTACTTAAAAAAAATTCTTTTAGTAACTCTGAAGATTGTTTTCCTAAAGGGCCTTCTGAGTAAGGAACTTTATGATTGAGAAAGTTCATATCTAAAGCATTATTATTGCTTACAATAACTCCTGTTTTCTCATCTCTAGCAGCAAAAATTAATTTTGAAATTCTTGCATGCACCAAAGCACCTAAACACATCATGCAGGGTTCTAAAGTAACAAACATTGTAGAACTATCTAGTCGATAATTATTTAAATTAAGAGCTGCATCTCTTAAAGCTAAAATCTCGGCATGAGCTGTTGGGTCATTCAACCTAATAGTTTGATTATATCCCTCACCAATAATTTTGTTTTTCCGAACTATGACAGCGCCCACAGGTACCTCATCTTGTTCTGAAGCAAGCTTAGCCAATGCTACTGCCTTCTCCATAAAAAACTCTTCTTCCATTATTTAAACCTAAATAAATAATTTCTTAACCATTTTCTTCAAAGGAATCTTAATTCCTGTTGAACTTAAAAATTCAATCTCTTCCTCAAGTTCATATCCACTTTCAATGTAAAGAGGTACTCCAGCTAGAGTTGCCATTAATTCTAATTTTCTGAAACCCTCTGATTTAGCTGCTTTTTCACTCAATTGTAAAATTAATCTTCCCACACCCTTTCTAATCCATTCAGGGTGTGTATACATTGCTCTTATTCTTGCAGGCTCTTTTTTAGGGTTCAATAAGCTATCGTCTCTGTCAAGAGAGTGATCGCCTCCAAAAAGAGTTTTTCTACGACTCCATCCTCCACAACCAACTAAGGTCTTTTTATTGAAAATCACAAAGTAAGTCTTGTCTGAGATTAATTGTTCGTCTAAACCCATTGCTTCAAAAGAAGCTTCTATTTGTTCTTCAGATAAATAAGATTTTAAAAGGTTGCTGATTGATGCTTCCATCAATTTCCTTAAATCCTTTACATCTGAATTCTCAGCAAATCTATAGCTGAAATTAAATCTATCCTCATTATGCATTTTCTTAATGGTTTAGGTTACTAAAAAAGTCATTGATATATTTTAACTACTGAATAACATTTTTTCTTATGGTTTTTCGTTCTGATCTTGTTATACTTATCAATTGCTCTGAAACTAAGTAGGGGCTTAGATTTACCATTGTTAGCTGTCTCAAGAATAGATGTTGCTATCTTTGGGGTTAAAATGAAATGCTCTAATGAATTAATTTAGAGCCTTGGAAAAAATAAATGGGGAAATGTTTATGAAGTATTCTAAATTTTTAATAGGGTTAGCTATTGCGTTAACTTTTATTGCTATTCCAACTTTTTCACCTGCTGTTGAAGCTGCAGATGAAGTTGAGGAGGTTGTAGCAGTTGGAACAAGAAGAGAAGCCAGATCAGTAGGTGATTCTCCTGCTCCTGTAGATGTTATTACTGGCTCAGATTTTGTTAATCAGGGTGCGATGGATCTTCCAGATATGATAAGAACCTTGGTACCATCATTTAATGTTAATACTCAACCAATTAGTGACGCTGCAACTTTGATAAGGCCAGCTAATTTAAGAGGACTACCTCCTGATAACATGCTAGTTCTTGTTAATGGTAAAAGAAGGCACAGAGGAGCTGTTATTTCTTTTCTAGGAAGCGGGATATCTGATGGAGCTCAAGGTCCTGATATTTCTGCCATTCCTTCAATAGCTCTTAAACAGGTTGAAGTTCTAAGAGATGGTGCAGCTGCGCAGTATGGTTCAGATGCTATAGCAGGGATTATGAATTTTGTTCTAAATGATAGTCCTGAAGGTACTCTTGTAGAAGTTAGAAGTGGTGAATATACCGAAGGAGATGGAGAAGCTTGGAGAATAGCAGCGAATGTAGGTATGCCTTTTACTCAAGCAGGATTCGCAAATCTCTCCCTTGAACTGCAAGAATCAGATGCAACAAGCAGAAGTGTCCAAAGAGCAGATGCTCAAGGGCTTTATGATGGCGGAAATACAAGAATATGGAACTATCCTGATCCAGCCCAAATATGGGGTTCTCCTCAAATATCAGATGATATAAAGTTATTTGCAAATATAGGCCTTCAACTAGATGCATCTAAAGAATTCTATCTATTTGGAAATTATGCAGAAAGAAAAGTACTAGGTGGATTCTTCTTTAGAAATCCTACCAATAGAGGTGGAGTTTTCTCTAAAGACGGTGGAGCAACGAGGCTAGTAGGAGACCGAGCAGAAGCATTATCCGGTGCTGCTAGAACGTGTCCAGTTGTTCCAGTGCCTGCAGCAGGAGCTGGTTCTAGTTCAGATTTAGCTTTAGCTGCAATTAAGGCTAATCCAAATTGTTTTGTATTCAATGAACTATTCCCTGGTGGCTTTACCCCAAGTTTTGGTGGAGATGTCTCAGATTGGAGTTTAATCTCAGGTGTTAGAGGTGTAACAGCTTCTGGCCTTACTTGGGATGTAAGCGCAAGTGTTGGAGAGAATGTTGCTGAGTATTTCATCATGAATACTGTAAATGCTTCTTTAGGACCTGACACTCCTACAGAGTTTTATCCAGGTGATTATGTGCAATTGGAGAAGAATTTTAATATGGACTTTACTAAACCTGTTGCCGTCGATAGCTTCGCATCAGATCTTAATATTGCTTTCGGATTTGAGTTTAGAGAAGAACAATTTACAGTAGTTTCTGGTAATAAAGAAAGTTGGGAAATAGGACCATATTTTAAACAAGGTTTTGGAATTGGTTCAAATGGTTTTGGAGGATTCTCTCCTGACATGGCGGGAACTTGGGATAGAAGTAATATAGCTATTTACCTAGATATGGAAGCAGATGTAACTGAAAATCTTCTTCTTGGAGTAGCTAGTCGTTATGAAGATTTTGATACATTCGGATCAACTTTTAATAGCAAATTCTCTTTTCTTATGAGAGCTTCTGATGTTCTTTCTATAAGAGGAACAGCGAGCACAGGTTTTAGAGCACCTACACCTGGTCAGGCAAATATTTCCAATATATCTACTGTAGCTGATGCGGGTGGAGATCTTTATCAAAAAGGTACTCTTTCTCCAACTAATCCAGTCTCTGTTTATTATGGTGGTAAGGAGCTTGGACCAGAAGAATCTACAAACACTAGTTTTGGTATAGTTTGGAATCCTTCTGATGCTTTCAACCTCACTCTGGACTTCTATGAAATAGAACTGGAAGACAGAATAACCCAAGGTGATGACATTGCTATTACTGCTGCGGATATTGCTAAACTTACAGCTTTGGGAATTCCTGGAGCTGGAGATTTAACTAACTTCCGTTTTTACGTAAACGATTTTGACACTACAACAGAAGGTCATGACTTAGTAGCTACTTATGAAACTGAAATGAATGGAGGAACTACTACATTTACCTATGTTTATAGTCATGTAGAAACAAATGTTGATCGTACTGGAGGACTTATTGGTTCAGGAAGAGTAGATCAATTAGAAAAACTTCTTCCAGAAAATCGTTGGAACCTATCAGCTGTCCATTTTAAAGATGACTGGAGACTACTTGCTAGGTTCAACTGGGTTGATGAGTGGTACACAGAAGAATGGGGCGGTGGTGGCGGCTACATCGGTGACATGATGACATTAGATGTAGAAGTCAGTAAGGACTTAAGTGATACTTATACACTAACCCTAGGTTCTCAAAATGCTCTTAACGAGTATCCTGATAAAGAAAAGAGAGGCTTAATACTTGGGTGGGAATATCCTGAAGCAGCTCCTCTTGGATTTAATGGAGCGTTCTATTACATGAAGTTAAGCATGAACTTCTAAAGTTAGGACTAAGGATTCAAAAAAGGGTACCTCAGGGTGCCCTTTTTTTTAGATTATTAAAAACCACCTTTCCATGAACCATAGTTAAAACATTTTGAGTTTTTAATATCTCTTCTGCCTCAATTGTCATAATATCTTTTGAGAAAACAGTTAGATCAGCAAGCTTCCCAACCTCAATGCTACCCCTGATATCTTCCTGAAAAGCTCCAAATGATGGCCATAAGGTAAACATCTTTAAAGCCTCAAGTCTTGAAATAGCTTCTTCTAAATGCCAACCTTCTGCATAAAATCCATCAACATCTTTTCTAGTTACTGCTGCATAGAATTCTATTAATGGATCACCTATTTCTACGGGAGCATCTGTTCCCCCTATAACTAAGACACCTTCCTTAATCAAAGTATTCCATTTATATGCATTTTTAACCCTTTTTAATCCAAGTCTATCTATTGCAAAATGTAAATCTCCAATAGCATGAGAAGGTTGCATAGAAGCTATAACTTCAAGATCCCTAAACCGTAAGATATCCTCAGTCTGAATGTTTTGGGAATGTTCTATTCTCCATCTAGGCTTAGGCACATACCT
>CAJWPI010000033.1 GCA_913045055.1 uncultured Gammaproteobacteria bacterium
AAGTATCTCCATATCTTCTGTTTCTTTTAGAAAATTCATCTAATGCAATATCCAACTGCTGGCTATCAAAGTCTGGCCACAATACATTTGTAAAATATAACTCTGAATACGCAAGTTGCCAAAGTAAGAAATTACTTAGCCTACGTTCCCCACCTGTCCTAATACAAATATCAGGATCAGGTGTGTCTGAGAGAGACATGAATTGTTTAAAATTTTCTTCTGATATCTCACTTTTACTATTTTTATTAACTGTTATTTTTTTTACTGCTTCAACAATGTCCCATCTCCCTCCATAACTCGCTGCGATTATTAAATCTAGTCTCTTTGATTTTTCAGGCAATTTAGTCTTTTTTTCTGCTGACTTCATTTTTTGTTTTAGTTCTTTATCAAAACGTTCTAGGTCTCCTATAAATTTTAGTTGTACTGAATTCTTAATTAAGTTTGGAACTTCATCTTCAAGTGCAATTGCTAAGAGCTCCATCAATAAATTAACCTCTTCATCTGATCTGCCCCAGTTCTCACTACTGAAAGCAAAAAGGGTTAGGACATCTAAATCTCTCTTAACGGCATGCTCTACAGCCTCCCTTGCCCTTGATACTCCTTCTTTATGACCTGACACTCCAGGCAACCCCTTTTCTCTTGCCCATCTATTGTTTCCATCCATAATTATGGCTACATGCTTAGGTAGTTTGATATTGCCCTTAAACTCTTGCATGGAGTTAAAAATCTAAAAGATCTTTTTCTTTTAAGGCTAAGGATTCATCGACTTTACTGATAAATTCATCAGTTAATCTTTGCATTTCTTCTTCTCCTTGCCTTTCTTCATCTTGCGAAATTTCCTTTTCTTTTAAAAATTCTTTTAATTGTGAATTACCTTCTCTTCTTACATTTCGAATTGATACTTTTGTATTCTCTGCTTCAGATTTAGCTTTTTTTGTTAATTCCCTTCGTGTTTCTTCTGTAAGTTCAGGAATAATTATCCTAATAGTGGTTCCAGAAGTTGTTGGGTTAATACCCAAATCAGAGTCCATAATAGATCTCTCAATTTCCTTAACCAAATCTGATTCGTAAGGAGATATTGCCAAGGTTTTGGCATCCTCTACTGAAATGTTAGCTACTTGAGAAAGGGGCGTAGGATTTCCATAATAATCTACTTTTATATCTTCTACGACAGAGGGATTAGCTCTGCCTGTTCTTATTTTCTTGAAGTTAGAATCTAAAGCATTCAGACTCTTTTGCATTCCTACTTTAGCGTCTTCAAGGATTTCATTTAGCATATTTTTACCTATTCTCTATCTGTGATTTAACTTCAGCAGCAAAGTCTGACTTTTCTATTTCTATTCCTTCTCCTACTTCTAATCTAACAAATGATTTAATTACTGCGTTAGAATTATTTAAGAAAACTTCAATTAATTGGTCGGGATCTTTTACATAAGGCTGTTTGAGTAAACTTACTTCACCTACCCTTTTTGATAATTTTCCAGTAAACATCTTTTCTATTATCTCTTGGGGTTTTTCTTCTTTCTCAACTTGAGATTTTATTATTTCTTTTTCTTTTTTAATAAAGTCCTCAGGTAAATCCTCTGGTTTTAGAGCTAAAGGATTGGAAGCAACAACATGCATGGCTATATCTTTAGCTATTTCTTCACTACCTTGCTCTAATGAAACAGCTGCAGCAACTTTTTTATTGCTATGTATATAGAAATTCACCACCCCTCCTTCTAATATTCTTATGTTCCTAATTACCACATTTTCACCTATTTTTTGGACAAGTTCTTTCCTACTTTCTTCTAACCGGGAAGTAACTTCTTTAAGTAAATCTTTATCATCCATGTGAAGGATTGATGTTTCCATAACCTCTTCAGAGAAATTTAAAAAGTTTTCATCCTTGGACACAAAATCGGTCTCACAATTAATTTCAACTAACAATACATTTTTTGCAGTAGGGTCTATTTTAGCTTTAATTATTCCTTCTACAGCAGTCCTTGAAGCTTTCTTTTCAGCATCAAGAACACTGTTCTTTCTGAGATTTTCGATTGCCAAATCAATATTTCCAGAAGATTGTTCTAAAGCTTTTTTACAATCCATCATACCCAAACCGGTTTTTTCTCTTAGCTCCTTAACCATGGAAGCAGTAATTTGAGTCATATCCTATTCCCCCTTAAAAATACCTTAAGTCAGACTAATCTTCGGTTTTCTTTTTTGTAGTTTTTTTTGTGGTTGTCTTCTTACTTTTAGGTTTGGTTTGTGTGCTGGAATCTTTTTTATCACTGGTTGTTTTCTTTTTACTTGTTTTAGATTTAGGAGATTCTTTCTTTTCTTTAGGTTTAGATTTAACTTCTTCTTCGTTAGCAGTTACTTCTTCCTCCTTTTTATCTAATTCTGTATCTTGTTCTTTAGGCGCGCTGGAATCATCCGCAGGTTGAACTTCTTGTTTTCTTTTAATTGTAGGTCCTGATGTATCTTCATTTTCAGGTTTTAAACCTGTAGCAAGTTCTGCTCCTTCTAGACAAGCATCCGATACAGCTCTTGTGAACAAAAATATAGATCTAGTTGCATCATCATTCCCTGGAATCACATAATCAATTCCATCTGGATTACAATTTGTATCTACAATACCTACTATAGGAATACCCATTTTACTTGCTTCAGAGACAGCTATCATTTCTCTTTTTACATCAACCACAAATAAAGCATCAGGTAAGCCACCCATGTCTGTAATGCCTCCTATAGATTTTGTAAGCTTATCAATTTCTCTTTGAAGCTTTAAACCTTCTTTCTTGGTAAGTTTTTGAAAAGTACCATCTTCACGTTGCCTGGATAAATCTTCTAAACGTTTTATTGAAGATCTTATGGTCTTATAGTTAGTGAGCATACCACCTAACCACCTTTCATTAACGTAGGGCATATCACATCTTTTAGCTTCTTCTTTAATAATTTTGGAAGCAGTTCTTTTAGTTCCAACAAATAAAATTTTATTATTTTTTTGAGCTACAGTTTTAAGGAATTCTAAAGCTGGTTTTATTCTCTCTACTGTATGTTCAAGATTGATGATATGAATCTTATCTCTGGAACCAAAGATAAACTGTTCCATCTTTGGATTCCAATATTTAGTTTGGTGTCCGAAATGAGCCCCTGCTTGAAAGAGGTCTTCAATAGAAATGTTGTTCACTTGCTCTCCTAGTCTATAAGTGAATAAATCACTTGGGTTATCCTTCCGCATTTTATTCCTCTCAACCTAAAACGAGCTAATTTTAAGCACCCAAGAAAAATATTAGTAACGCGTGTAAATTTTTTTAGAAAAAGATCAACTTTTCCCAAAAAGTTGTGTGTTTATACCATAATTTAGTCTTCTTCTAAAGAAAGATAGATGTTTGGCATTTTATAGACTCCAAGAAGTTCTCTATTTCTATCTAACCAAATAGCTGCTAACAGAGCTCCTCTAGAATAAATAGAGCGATCATGAGCTTTATGAGAAATTTTTAATGTTTCATCTTGATTAATAAATGAAACAATATGTTCTCCAGCTATATCATCTTGCCTAATGCTCTTTATTTCTATATTTAAATCTTCAGATATCTCTTCTTTAATATAACTAATCAAGTCTTTTGAAGTTCCTGAAGGAGAGTCTTTTTTGTCCTTATGATGTTTCTCTACAATTTCAACTTTTGTAGAAGCATCATTAAAATTAAAATCTTTTACAGAAGAGAGCATGCTCTTCAATGTTGCTATTCCTATACTTGTGTTAGGTTCCAATACTATTGGAATGTTATTGGAACAATCTGTGATGGTTTTATATTGTTCTTCATTAAAACCTGTGGTGCCTATAACCATTGGAATTCTTTGTTCAGTTGCTTCTTTTAAAACTTCGAGAGTATTAGAGGCTTCAGAAAAATCGATTATTACAGATGAATCTTTATTCTGTAGGTCAGATAGTGATTCAAAAGGGATTATTTCTAGGTTTGAAAATAATTCTTTAAATCTTATGTCTTTTAATGTGCTTTCTAGGGATTTACCCATTTTCCCGGTTAGCCCTGAAATAATTATTTTAATGTCTTTTCCTTCCACACTTAATTCCCATCAAAGAAAGATTTAACCTTACTAAACCAAGCTGAACTAATAGGAGTATTCTTGCTTTCCTTTAGAGAAGAGCCTAGTTCCTTTAATAAAGCCTTTTGCTTAGAATCAAGCTTCTGAGGAGTTTCTATGACCACTCTGCATAAGAGATCACCTATTGAACCACCTCTTACCTGACCAACTCCCTTTCCTTTCAATCTAAATAACTTTCCAGTTTGAGTTCCTTCTGGAACTTTGATTTTTACCTTCCCATCTAAAGTCGGTATCTCAATCTCTCCTCCTAAAGAAGCCTCGACAAAACTTATAGGTGCCTCACAATAGAGATGTTTTCCATCTCTTTCAAAAACATCGTGTGGAAGAACTTTAATTTGAACAAATAGATCTCCTGATGGACCGCCACTAAAGCCTGATTCACCCTCTCCGGACAATCTAATCCTATCGCCTGTATCTACGCCTGAAGGAATTTTTACAGAAAGAGTTTTTTTCTTTTCTATTCTTCCTTCACCTCTACAATTTTTGCAAGGACTAGTAATAACCTCTCCATTGCCTCCGCATTGCCTACAGGTTTGTGAAACAGAAAAAAATCCTTGTTGCATACGTATTTGACCTGCACCATTACAAGATGGACATCTGGAAGGATTAGTTCCCGGTTCAGCCCCTGATCCAGAACAAGGGCTACAAGCTTCTAAAGCTGGTATTCTTATTTTTTCTGTTACTCCTCTAACTGCATTTTCTAGAGAAATAGATAAGGAGTATTGCAGATCAGAACCTCTATTAGATCTTTGTCTTCTTCCAAAAGGGTCATTCCCACCAAAAATATCTCCGAATATATCTCCAAAGATATCGTTAAAAGCATCTGTAGCAGATCTTCCTGAACCAAAACCAGAGGCATCCACTCCCTGATGGCCAAACTGGTCATAGGCATTCCTTTTTGAAGGGTCCGATAATATTTCGTAGGCTTCCGTTGCTTCTTTAAACCTTTCTGCAGCTGAAGCATCATCTGGATTTCTATCCGGGTGATACTTCATAGCAAGCTTCCTATAGGCTTTCTTTAGTTGCTCATCGTTAGAGGTACGTTCTACTCCAAGTATCTCGTAATAATCTCTTTTTGCCATCTTCCTGCATCAGGATGATACGATAAAGAAACCTAATAAATTGAAATAAGTGTTTTAAGACTTATCTTCCTCTTTAGCTTCTTCTTGTTTATCTTCCTCTTTTACTTCTTCAAAATCTGCATCAACTGCTTCACTATCAGGACTTGATTCCTGATTAGCCTCAGCATCTGTTGTTTCTGCCTTTTTGGCTTCTTCTTCATAAAGCCTTTGAGCTAAAGGGGCAGAAGCTTCACTTAAAGTTTTAATTTTTTCATCAATTTTTTCTTTATCTTCTGATTTTAGTGCTTCTTCAAGTTCTTCAATTCCTTTTTCTATAGCTTCCTTTTCCTGGTCTTGAACTTTCTCTTTAGCTTCCTCTAAAGTCTTCTTGCAGCTATGTACAAGATTTTCACCCATATTTTTTACTGCAACTAACTCTTCAAACTTTTTATCATCTTCAGAATGGGCTTCAGCATCCTTGACCATTTTTTCTATTTCTTCTTCTGATAGCCCACTAGAAGCTTTAATTTCTATAGACTGCTCTTTACCTGTTGCTTTATCTTTAGCAGAAACATTTAATATCCCGTTCGCATCAGTATCAAAAGTTACTTCAATTTGAGGCATTCCTCTTGGGGCTGCAGGGATATCAGTTAAATTGAATTGACCTAAAGTTTTATTTCCTGATGCTTGCTTTCTTTCTCCCTGAAGAACATGAACAGTAACTGCAGTCTGATTATCCTCAGCAGTAGAAAATATTTGAGATTTATTGGTTGGAATAGTTGTATTCTTATCTATTAAAGGCGTCATAACACCCCCCATAGTCTCAATACCTAATGTAAGAGGAGTAACATCCAATAAAAGAACATCCGTTTTATCTCCAGATAAAACTGCTCCTTGGATAGCTGCTCCTACAGCTACAGCTTCATCAGGATTTATATCTTTTCTGGCTTCTTTGCCGAAAAAGTCTTTTACTTTATCCTGCACCAGAGGCATTCTGGTTTGACCACCAACCAAGATAACTTCTGAAACATCTGAGGGTTGCAATTTAGCGTCTTTAAGAGCAATTTTTAATGGTTCCAAAGTCTTTTCTACAAGCTCTCCAACAAGTGATTCTAACTTTGCTCTAGTTAACTTATGAACAAAATGCTTAGGTCCTGAGGAATCAGCTGTTATATAAGGGAGGTTTATTTCTGTCTGCTGATTACTTGATAGTTCGATCTTCCCCTTCTCAGCTGCTTCTTTTAGCCTTTGTAAGGCTAAAGGGTCACTATGTAGATCTACTCCTGACTCACTCTTAAACTCTTCTGCTAGATATTCAATTATAGCTAGATCAAAATCTTCTCCACCTAGAAAGGTATCTCCATTAGTTGAAAGTACCTCAAATTGGTGTTCTCCGTCTACTTCAGCAATCTCAATAATAGAAATATCAAACGTACCGCCCCCAAGATCATAAACAGCTATTTTTTGATCTCCTCTAGCTTTATCTAATCCGTAAGCCAGAGCAGCTGCGGTAGGTTCATTAATAATTCTTTTTACTTCCAAGCCAGCTATTTTTCCAGCATCTTTGGTAGCTTGCCTCTGCGAATCATTAAAATAAGCTGGAACTGTTATAACAGCCTCCTTTACTTCATGACCAAGATAATCTTCTGCAGTTTTTTTCATTTTCTTCAATATTTCAGCTGAAACCTGTTGGGGAGCTATTTCTTTTCCGTCGGCTTCCACCCAAGCGTCACCATTCTTTGCAGGTACTATCTTATAAGGAACCATCTTAATGTCTTTCTTTACAACCTCATCTGTGTGCTTCCTACCAATTAACCTTTTTATTGCATACAGAGTACTTTCAGGGTTAGTTACTGCCTGCCTCTTGGCTGGAGCTCCAACTGTTAGTTCATCACCATAAGCTACCACCGAAGGTGTGGTTCTTGCACCCTCAGAGTTTTCTATAACCTTAGGCTGATCTGCTTCCATTACTGAAACGCAAGAATTCGTAGTTCCTAAATCTATACCTATGACTTTTGCCATTTTTTTATTCTCCAAATACTAGATTATTAAACATAACCTAAAAGATGGGGTTCAATCTTTAGTTTTTCAAGAGCTATTTTTCTTTTTTTGCTATATTTGGTTTTTTTGAAACAACAACTTTAGCAGGCCTAAGTATCCTACCGTGTATGGTATAACCCTTCTGAATTACTTCTATTACTGTATTTTCTTCTCTATCTTTATCTTCAACAATAGAGATAGCTTCATGATGATCGGGATTGAATGACTCTCCTCTAGGATCTACTGGTTCTATCCCCGCACTCTGAAGAGATGATTCAAAGCTCTTTAAAGTCAGTTCCAAGCCTTCGATTATCAAATTCGATGCTTTCTCCTTGTTGCATGAATCTATAGCTCTTTCTAAGTTATCACCTACTGTGAGAAATTCTCTTGCTAAAGATTCAACACCAAAAAGTCTGGCTTTAGTAATCTCTTGACTTGCAGATCTTCTAACATTCTGAAGTTCTGCCTGAGACCTTAAAAGCTGATCTGAAAGTTCTTCTACTTTATTAAAGAGAGATTCTTGTTCAACTTCTTCGTTTTGTTGATTGTCAGTTAAAGTTGAATCTTCTAAATCTTGTGCAAGATTCTTGTCTTCCTGCAAATCTTTATCTTTTTTCTTCTTAGACAATGTGTTCCTCCTTCATCAATTCCTTATATGGGGTCGGAGGTCCGGGTTTCAAGAAGCTCTACTTCTTTTTCTTCAAAGGTTTTACATACAGAACCATGTTGTGATCAACAATCTCATAGCCTCTGTCTTTAGCAACTTTGTCTTGGTATTTCTCTATTTCGTCGCAACTAAACTCAATAATGTCACCTGTTTCTACACATATCATATGATCGTGGTGAGTTGATGGAGTTAACTCATAAACAGCCCTTCCTTCCTCAAAATTATGTCTGATACAAATTCCAGCTTGTTCAAACTGTGTAAGGACTCTATAAACTGTTGCCAAACTAACTTCTTCCCCAGATTTGGTTAGTTCTCTATAGATATCTTCAGCAGTCTTATGAGGTTGATCAGAATATTCTAACAACTCTAAGATACGTAACCGAGGAAAAGTAACCTTTAGCCCTGCCTTCTTTAATTCTTCATCTTCTGTCACAATTGCACTCTTTTCATTTAGAGAATCTTATTTTATCATTGAAAGCCATATCCTTCTCGCAGAAAACTATGAAGTTAAGAAAAAAGTATCTATACCTTCTTTTTGTTGTGCTCTTTTTTGGTTGCAGCATGCCCAAGATTTTTCAAGTTGTTGTTAATCAAGGAAATCTAGTTGATGAAAAAATGTTGGAAAAGCTTGAAATAGGAATGACTGAATCTCAAGTTAAATATGTATTGGGTACCCCTTTAATAACGGATACTTTTAATGCTAATAGATGGGATTACTACACTTCAGTATCCCAAGGTAAGAAGATTTATACCGAAGGCAAGGTAACTCTTTTTTTTAAAGAAGGAAAGTTGCTTAAATGGGATGTAAAACTTCCCGAAACTCCTTCTGAGTAATTTAAGTTACTACTCCTAGAAAAACAGCAGAACAAAAAACAATTGCTACCATCAGCGGAGAAATAAATCTTAATAAGAAAAACCAGATCCTTAAAATTAATGTATCTTTTAACTCTAGTTCCTCTAAGACATTATTCTTCTTCATAACCCAACCAACAAAAATTGCTATAAAGATACCTCCTAGAGGTAAAAGAACTTGGTTAGATAGAAAATCCATTGAGTCAAAAAAGTTTCTATCCCCTAGTGGAGTGAAATCAGAAAGAATATTAAATGATAAAGCACTGAAAATTCCGAGAGTCCAAGCTATTAATCCTAGAATTCCTGAAGCTATAAAACGATTAGTTTTTAACGACTCCACCAACCACGCAACTCCAGGCTCTAGAAGAGAGATTGCTGAACTAAGCGCAGCTATACTTAATAGCACAAAGAACAACTTACCAAATATTACTCCTAGCGGCATATTCACAAAAGCCCAAGGTAAAGTTACAAAAACTAAACCAGGACCTGATGCAGGCTCCAAATTATTAGCAAAGACTATAGGAAAAATAGCTATTCCCGCTAGAATTGCGACCGTGGTGTCCAGAAAAGCTACAGAAAGTGCTGTTGAACCTATGTTCTGTTTAGCTGGCATATAAGCGCCGTAAGCCATTATTGCTCCCATACCCAAACTTAAGGTAAAGAAAGCCTGCCCTAGAGCTGCCAGCACAACAGTAGCATTAATTTTAGAAAAGTCGGGTCTAAATAAATATGCAACCCCTTCTAAGAACGCTCCCGTTTGAGTGGCATAAATACACAAAAGAACAACAATAACAAACAGTATAGGCATTAACCTATTTATCCACGCCTCCAGACCTTTTATTACTCCCCTTGCAACTATAAAAGCTGTAATAAAAATAAAAAGACTATGGAAAAAGATAAGTTGACTGCCATCTTGTAAAAATAAATTAAATTTTTCACCATAATAATTAGCTGATTCTCCACCGAAATCTTCAAAAACATAGGAAATGGCCCATCCTGCAGCCACACTATAAAAAGACAAAATTAAGAGCCCTGCAATAGCTCCCATTACTCCAAGCGCCTTCCATTGAGGAAACGTATTAGCTTCTTTTGCTAAATATTCCATAGAATTTGCTGGGCTGCTACGCCCTCTTCTCCCTATGAGGATTTCAGCAATCATAATTGGAACACCAATAAGTAATATACAAATTAAATAAACTAAGACAAATGCCCCTCCACCATATTCTCCAACCATATAGGGAAATTTCCATATATTTCCTAATCCAACAGCTGACCCAGCTGCAGCAAGAATAAAAGTCCACCTGCCTGTCCAAGTGCCGTGAATTGAAGTTCTATTAGAGGGTGCCATCTTTTAAATAATTTGTTAATGGTTCTGAATAAGGATTTAACCAAAAAGTAAGCATGATGATTATACAGATACAAGCAATAACATTAATCTTATAGGTAAATTCTTCGAACCAGATAGGAAAAAACCTTTTAATCTTTTCTGGTATCTTCAAAAAGATTATAACCCAAAGACCTATTAAGCTTGTGGTTAAACCGAGGGGCGGATTATAAAAATAGGTAAGTAAAATGCCTAAACAGGTTAAAAAGAAAATATAAATAGAAAGATTCCTAAGAATAGAAGCGTCAAAGTGAATTGATTGAGAATATAGATAACCGAATAGATAACAAAAAATTGCATAAAGATAAATGTGGAAAGTACTAGCAAGTATTATTGCTACGCTATCAGAAGTAAACCAAACACTAGCGCTGAGTAAAATAAGCGGAGTTAAAGCTAAATAAAGCCCTCTTTTTAGATATGTTTCACTTAAATTATTGCTATCCACAGACAAAATCAAATATTCTACATCTTTATTAATAGCTTAATCATGAATAAGAAGAAAAAGAAGCCCGAAAATACTATTGCGGAAAACCGTAGGGCTCGTTTTAACTTTGAATTAACAAACAAATTTGAAGCTGGGGTGTCCCTGGAAGGCTGGGAGGTACGAAGCATACGTCTGGGTAAAGCTCAGATAGCTGAAGCTTACGTTCTTTTAAAAGATAAAGAAGCTTGGTTGATTGGGTGTCATGTCAATCCTCTAGCTAACAGTAATAAAGAAAATGACCCAACTCGATCTAGAAAATTACTCCTTAACAAAAAGGAGTTGGCTGAAATCTTCAAATCCACTCAACAAAAAGGTCAAACCTGCGTACCAACAAAATTGTTTTGGAAAAACAATCTAGTTAAATGTGAAATTGCATTAGCAACAGGTAAACAAGGCAAAGACAAGCGTCAAACCATTA
>CAJWPI010000034.1 GCA_913045055.1 uncultured Gammaproteobacteria bacterium
AGCACCACCTTGACATGGTGGGGGTCGGCGGTTCGAGTCCGCCCGTGTCTACCAGGGTTTAGTCAAACTGCTTTTCTACACTTGAAAAGAAGAAATAGAAAGTCATACCAAAGAACATAACCCCCGAAACTACATAAAAAACTGCATCCCATGAATTAGTTGCATTGAGTATTAGACCTGATAGATAGACACCAACTATTCCAGGAATAGCACCGATCATATTAGTAATTCCCATTAATGTACCAGTATATTTAGGTCCAATATCAGCATGATTCACTATAAATCCTCCTGCAGCAAAACCAGAAAGAGCGTTTCCAATACATATAACAGTTATAACTGAAGCTACCGTTTCAAAAGACGGAACTAAGGCAAGACATATGCCTGCTCCTCCAAATCCTAGAGTATTACAAAGCCTTCTAACCCTTAAAAGCTTCATACCCTTACTCAAAAGGAAATCAGCAAAAAGACCTCCTAGATTTAAAAATACAAAAGAAGTGAGATGCGGGAGCATAGCCAGAAGACCTACGGAAGAAAATTCAACACCTAATCCTTGATTGATAAATATAGGCAACCAGGAAAGGAATACAAACAGTGAATAGTTGCTACAAAAATGAGCTACTGCAATTGCCCATAAAGCTTTATTGGTCATTAAGACTTTCCAAGGAGGGTTTTTTGCCTCTTCATTGGTGGGAGCATTCTCTTCTATTAAAGTTAATTCTTCCTTTGAGATACTTGCATGATCTCTAGGGGAGGAAGTGACAAATTTATTCCAGAAATAGAACCAAATAAAACCAACACCCCCGAAGAGATAAAAAGCCCATTCCCACCCCAAATGAATAACGATTAATGGTGTTGTTATAAGGGCAAAAACTGTTCCTATAAAAAGTCCACTATTAGTTAATCCAACAGCTCTAGATCTTTCTCCAATAGGAATCCATCTAGCATAAAGACTGTGCCATGCTGGAAAGGTTATACCTTCTCCTAGTCCCATTCCTATGCGAGCTAAAATTAGTAAAGCGAAACTCATATAGGAGGCTAAGGGTGTCAAAATAGTAAATATAGACCAAATAATTAATCCATATCCAAGCACTTGCTTGGCTCCAAACTTATCTGATAAATAACCCCCAAGAACTTGAGTCACAATGTAACCTACAAAAAAAGATGCTGAAACCAAACCTATTCTTTCATAGTTCCAACCTAACTCTTTAGCCATTGGAATGATTGTTATGGAAATATTGACTCTATCTATGTAGCAGATAAAGACAGCAAGAACGGAAAGAGTAACAATTTTAAACCTTACAGGCATGACTTATTAAACCATTGATTGGTATCATTTACTTAAATATCTTCATAATCGAGGTTAATTGGACTTCTTAAGATGGAATCAAAAAAAACAATAGATATTAATGCTGATTTGGGCGAGTTTCAGAATGCAAGTGAACTCACTAATGAACTAAATATCTTAAAATATATTAGTTCCTGTAGTGTTGCCTGCGGTGGTCATATAGGAAATGCCAAGAGCATCACACTTCTTCTTGAAGAAAGTAAGAAATATGGTGTTACTGTTGGTCCTCATCCTTCTTATCCTGATAAAAAAGGTTTTGGAAGAAGGAAGATTGATATATCTTTAAAAGATCTAGAAAATTCTTTAAGGCAGCAAATTCAATGTTTTTTAGAGATTGCTGATTCTTTATCCACACCAGTAAGACATATTAAACTCCATGGCGCTCTTTATAATGAAACTGCAAAGCAAGAAGAGCTTGCAGACTTGCTAATTCATGTTGTTGACTCTCTTGATTTAAAAGTAGCTATTATCGGACCAAAAAATTCCGTTTTAGAAGATCAGGTAGAAAAGACAGACCTATTATTTCTTTCAGAAGGCTTCATTGATCGACGTTACAGAGAGGATTATAGCCTTGTTGATCGTGGACAAGACGATGCTCTTTTGAAAACAATAGAAGAGCAAATTGCTCAAGCCAGAGGTTTAGTAGTAAATCAAAAAGTAACAACTGATAATAATCTACAAATTGATCTCAAAGCTGATACTTTGTGTGTTCATGGAGATAATCCAAATGCCTTAAAGCTTGTTAAGGAAGTATGCGATATGCTAAAAAAAGAAAATATTAAAATTCAAAGCCATTTCTCTTGATTACTTTAGGTTTATTTAGAATTTCTGATTTTTCAGAAAATATTTTACTGATTTCTTTACAACAGAAACCTGGGGAAGTTGAGTTAACCGATCTCTTTTTCTCATTGTCAGAGCATTTGAGGAGTACAAAAAAATGGATAGAGGTGGTCTCAGGTGAAGATTCTCTTATCGTTAAGTACAACTTATTTAAGACCAACAATGGCAAAGCTAAAGAAGATTTAGAACAACAAGTAAAAGACTTTAATTATCAAGAACAAAAAAAAGCAGCTAATGTCTTAACTGTGCCTATCTGTTATTCAGAAGAATTTGCATTAGATATTCAAGACTTGAAAACTAGTAACTCTTTATCAAGTCAGGATATTGCAGAGCTTCACTCTAGTCATACCTACAAGGTAAAAATGATTGGATTTACTCCTGGTTTTGCTTACCTGGGAGATTTACCAAAAGAATTGACTGTACCTAGATTGACCAAACCAAGGGTTAACTTAGTCCCTGGGTCTGTAGGAATAGCTGGAAACAGAACCGGTATTTATACTTTAGGTGGTCCTGGCGGCTGGAGAATCATAGGAAGAACACCTTTGAAACTTTTTAATCAAAAGAAGAAAAATCCATTTATTATTTTGCCAAGAATGGAAGTTAAATTTAAACCAATAAGCCGAGATGAATTTGATAGTTTTTAACCTTAATCAATCTAATGTCTATTGAAGTAATATCATCAGGTTTGCAAACAACTGTTCAAGATTTAGGAAGAATAGGTTGGAGACATATGGGGGTTCCAGAATCAGGGGCAGCAGATAAATCTTCTATGAAGCTTGCGAACCAACTTTTAAACAAGGAAATCAACTCTCCAGTTCTAGAGTGTACTTTAACAGGACCTATTTTGAAGTTCTTAAAACCCCTCTCCTTTGTTATTACTGGAGCAAGCATGGAGTCTAAAATAAATAACACTTATATTAAAAATAATACACCTTATGCAGTTAAAAAGAATGATGTGCTTTCTTTAAGCAATTGTTCAACTGGTTGCAGGAGCTATATAGCTTTTTCTGAGGAAATAATTTCTAATTCTTTTCTGGACAGTCATTCCACTTATTTACCTGCTAATCTAGGGGGTATTAATGGACTACCATTACAAGAGGGATCTATTGTAAAAACCCAGCCTAATAAACTTTCTTCTAGCTCAGAAGGGAATATAGGTATAGAGCGCATTAATTCTTATAAAAATGAATGGAAAATTAGGGTTATAGCAGGTCCAGAATTTGTACTTTTAACTGATGAATCTCAGGAAGTTGTTTTTAGCAGTGTTTACTTAGTTAGTAATGATACAAGCAGAATGGGTACAAAGATTGAAGGAGTTAATTTAGAATTTCATAACAAACACCATATGCTCAGCAGTCCTGTACACACAGGTACAATTCAATGTCCAGAGAATGGATTACCAATAATATTAGGATGCGATTCACAAACTCTTGGTGGATATCCAAGAGTTTTACAGATTGCAGAAATTGATTATCCTTCTATAGGTCAATTAAGGCCTAATGATAAGATTTCTTTTATTAAGACATCAATAGAGGAAGCCAGCAGACAGTTAGAAGATATCGCCTAAAAATTTCTATAAGTTTGTTTGGTAATAACTAATATTTCATGTATAAATTCAATTTCAATTATCTTAAAAAGGAAAGAAGTATGTATTTAAAAATTTTAATTAGTTTGGGTTTTATATCTTCCCACTTAATATTTGCTGGACACCATGAGTCTTCAGAAGCAAGTGCTTATTCGAAACAAGAAATAATGGAAATTGCTATGTCAGCTGCTCCATCGAATGTAAGCTCTAAAGCTAAGATTATTGACTCAACAGGCAAGGTGCTAAGATCTGGATCTAATGGATGGACATGCATGCCTGGTACGCCACCTAATGAAAATGTAAATCCTATGTGTGTGGATACGGCTTGGCAAAAATGGTTGGAAGCTTATATGAACCAAAAGCCTTACAACTCTGAAGAAGAATCTTTTGGTATGTCATATATGTTAGTTGGAGATATACCTGTTGATAATGACGATCCATTCAATACAGATAAGTCAAAAGGAAATTGGGTTGCTGAAGGACCTCACCTAATGGTATTACTGCCAGAAAGTCTTATGGAAAATCTTCCCACTGATCCTTATGCTGGAGGTCCATATGTTATGTGGAAAGGAAGTGATTACGTTCATGTGATGGTTCCTTTAGAAACAACTCAACCTTTAAATTAACCATGAAAGGCAAGATAGCAGGATACGTTACGGTTGGCACGAATGATCTAGAGAGAGCTAAGGAGTTTTATGATTCTTTGTTAGGTGAGCTGGGGGCTACTAGTTTTGGTCCTAACGAGAGAAGTTTCTTCTGGAGTCTAAAAGATGGAGAGACTTCTTTTGCAGTATTTGTTCCTTTTGATGGTCAAGAAGCAACTGTGGGTAACGGAAATATGACTGGGTTTGCTATGGATTCTCATGATGAGGTAGATAGTATGTATGCAAAGGCTTTAGAGTTAGGAGCGAGCGATGAAGGCGCTCCAGGAATTCGAGCTGAACCATTCTATGGTGCTTATGTGCGAGATCTAGATGGCAATAAACTGGTTTTCTTTAAATTAGGTTAGTTCAATATCTCTGTTCAGTTACTACTAGGTGATATCACCTCATTTGAAGCTGATGCCGTCGTAACTGCTGCCAATAGCAGGTTAGCGGGTGGAGGAGGAGTGGATGCAGCTGTTCATAAGGGTGCAGGACCCCAATTACTTGAAGCATTAAAATACTTTAATGGCTGTAAAACCGGTGAAGCAGTTTTAACAAAAGCCTTTAATTTAAAAGCTCGATATATAATTCATGCTGTAGGTCCTGTTTATAAGGATGGCGGTAAAAAAGAAGCTGCTCTTCTTTATTCAGCCTACAAGAATTCTATAAGATTGTGTAAATCTGTTGATATTAAGTCTGTTCTTTTTCCTGTTATTTCTTCAGGAGTCTATGGTTATCCTTTAGAAGAGGCTTGCAGAATAGCTTTAGATTCAATAGAGACTTCTTGCAAGGAGTATGATTTTAAAGGCAAGGTGGCTATAGTTTGTTTTGATGAAATTACTTTTTCTTTATTTAATTCTTTACAGCAAAACTAGTGAATTTTTTATTTTCTAGCAGATACAATCCATGTAGCACTAGGAAAAGTTAATCTGTTTTCATTATAAAAGGGTCTAAAAGCTTCTATTAAAGAATCGGACACAGATTTTCTTATTTCTTGAGAGCTTTCTTTTAACATTTCAGTTATTACCGGGTTTATCGAAAGATAATCTTCTGCTGCCTCTTCTAAAGCTTTCCCATAAAACATATCAATTTCCCTTTGAAAATCATCAATTTGTATATCCTTAAAACCGGCTTTTTTTAATATGTCATTAACGTAATCTTTTTCTTGAAATGCAAACGGACCAGGGTTTCTTTTAGGAGGGGAAGGGAGGTCAATAAATTCCCTCACGGCTTGCACTGATAGAGATTGCCATGGATTCAGTTTTGGGGACTGCCAACAAACAAAACTAAGCTTTCCACTCTCTTTAAGACTAGTAAGGATATTACTAAAAGCTTTAAAGGGGTCATCAAAAAACATTACGCCGAATCGAGAATAAGCAGAAGAGAAAATATTTTTACCCAAATTCTCAGTTTGTACGTCCTTAACAAAAAAATCTATGTTCGATATAGAAAGATCATTAACCGATCTCTTTGCTTTTTCTATCATCGGTATCGAGATGTCTATTCCGGAAATAGTTCCATTGTTGAGAATCTCATTGGCTATACTAATGGTAGTCGAACCGCATCCACAACCTATATCAAGTACATTTTCGTTTGAAGATAAGTTCAGTTTTTTAATGGCTTCTTCACCAAGAGGAGATAACATTATGTCCATAGAGTCTTGCTTAGTAACCCAGATTTCTCCACCCTTTCCTGACCAAAATGCTTTTTGATCTTTGTTTATCTCTTCCATTTTTCTTTCGTTATATAAACTTTGTATACAAACTATAAGTTTAAAAAACATATAATAGCAGTATAAATAATAGTTTTTAATTATGTCTGAGATAGAAGATTCACTTTTAAATTTAATCGGCAATACCCCGATAATCAAATTGGAGAGCTTTGATACTGGAAAATGCGATTTATTTGTTAAGTTGGAAAACCATAATCCAGGGGGATCTATAAAAGACAGAATAGGTCTTTCTATCATTGAGGAAGCTGAAAAATCTGGAAAAATTAAGCCTGGTGGAACAATCATTGAAGCTACTGCGGGAAATACTGGTATAGGTTTAGCGCTAGTAGCAGCAATAAAAGGATACAAAATGATTTTAGTTATTCCAGATAAAATGAGTAGAGAGAAAATATTGCATCTGGAAGGACTGGGGGCTGAAATCATACTAACTAGATCTGATGTTTCAGAAGGACATCCAGATTACTACCAAGATTTAGCAAGGAGAATTGCTAAGGATATGCCTGGTAGCTTCTTTGCTGATCAATTTTCAAATCCAGCTAACCCTTTAGCTCACAGAACTAGTACAGGCCCAGAGATTTGGGAACAGATGGGAACAGAAATTGATGCAGTCATTGCGGGTGTTGGTTCGGGCGGCACTATTACAGGTTTAGCAGAGTTTTTTAAAGAAAAGAATGCCAATATACAGATGGTAGCAGCAGATCCTGTTGGTTCTGTTGTAGCTGATGCAGTTATAAAAGGTTCATTTAAGTATGAAGGGGGGACCTGGTTAGTTGAAGGAATAGGTGAAGATTTCATTCCAACAAATCTTAATTTAGATTTAATCGATGATGCTGTAGTTGTATCAGATAAAGACGCTTTTAAGACTTTGAGAAAGCTATTGAAGGACGAAGGAATCCTTGGAGGATCATCTACTGGAACTCTTATTAGTGGTGCTGTTCAGTGGTGTAAAAGACAAACCACTCCCAAGAGAGTAGTTACTTTTGTTTGTGATACAGGCAATAAGTATTTATCAAAAGCTTTTAGTGGCTCTTGGTTAAAAGATAACAAACTTACAGACGAAAAAAATCGAGGCAATCTTTCTGATCTAATAAATAGGAGAGCAGATAAATCTGAAATGGTAACTGTTAGACCTGAGGACACTCTCATGACTGCCTATAATAGAATGCGAGCATCAGATGTATCACAACTTCCTGTTCTAAAAGACGATAAACTTGTAGGTATAGTTGATGAAGAAGATTTATTGTTAAACGTATATAGTGATGAAAAACTTTTTTCTGAAGAAATAGGTTCAATCATGGTATCAAAACTCGATACTTTAGATGTAAATGCAAATGAAAAGGACCTTTATAAGACTTTATCGGAAGGAAAAATTGCTATCATATTTGATAGAGAAAAATTTTTAGGATTTATAACGAGAGTAGATCTAATAAATCGTTACAAAAATTTGAAATCTTTTGATGGATAAAAAAAATAAAAAAGGCTTTGATACAAAAGCAATACACTCGGGGCAAGAACCTGATCCAACTACGGGAGCGATAATTGGGCCTATTTATACTAGCTCAACCTATGTCCAGGAAAGTCCAGGAGTTCATAAGGGGTATGACTATTCAAGAACTATTAACCCCACCAGAAAAGCTTTGGAGGACTGTATTGCTGATTTAGAAGAAGGTTACTCCGGATTTGCCTTTTCTTCAGGAATGGCTGCTGCTGCAACTGTCTTAGAAATATTGGATTCAGGTGATCACATCATAAGTATGGATGATGTTTATGGAGGTACTTATAGACTTTTTGAAAATGTTAGGAAAAGATCTTCTGGTTTAGATTTCACTTTTACAAATCTATCTGATCTCAGAAATTTAGAAAAATCTCTTAAACCAACAACCAAAATGATATGGGTTGAAACTCCCTCTAACCCTTTATTAAAGATAGTAGACTTAAAAAAATTAGCAATATTTGCAAAGGAGCATAATCTTATAACTGTTTGTGATAACACCTTTTGCTCTCCTTATGTACAAAAACCACTAGAACTGGGATGTGATTTAGTCCTTCATTCAGCCACAAAATATTTAAATGGTCATTCAGATGTAATAGGGGGGGTAGTAGTATGTTCCCACGATAGGACTGATCTTGATGAAAAGCTTTCTTTTTTATCAAATTCGATAGGGTCAATAATGAGCCCTTTTGACAGTTTTCTTGTTTTGAGGAGTTTAAAAACTCTTTCTGTAAGAATGCAGAGGCACTGTGAGAATACTATGAAGATAGCTAATTTTCTAAAAGAAAAAAAAGTTGTAAAACGAATTTTTTATCCTGGATTAACTGATCATCCTCAACATGATGTCGCAAAAAAACAGATGAATGGATTTGGAGGCATGTTAACTATGATCTTGGAAGGAGGACTACCAAGTGCTACAAAATTTTTAGAGAAAACAAAGTTGTTTTCGCTAGCTGAGAGCCTAGGGGGAGTGGAGAGTTTGATTGAACATCCAGCTATAATGACACATGCATCTGTACCCTTAGATATCAGAAAAAAACTAGGTATAGATGATGGTTTGGTAAGGCTCTCTGTAGGAATAGAATCTATTGAAGATTTGATTGAAGATCTTGAACAAGCCCTTAATGGCGTTTAGAGGTATGCCAGCTAATATCTCTTGAGGTATCTTCTATTTTATCAACTACTCCAAGAACAAGAGCAAATAAAGCCATTCTTATAACAACACCGTTGTCTGCTTGTCTAAAAATAGCTAAATTTGGGTTTTCCATTAAATCTGAATCTATTTCATTGGCTTCTTGCCTAGAATCTCTAGGAAGGGGATGCATAATAACGGTATTGGGTTCACAATTTTCTGTATAGATCTCTTTATTTAAGCTAAGCAGGCCCTTATACTTAATTGCATCTGATTTATTTTTAAACCTTTCCTCTTGAATTCTTGTCATGTAAACAATATCCACCCCTGTTATACCTTCCTCTAGGTTTTCGGATTCATTTACAACAACCCCTGATTTTTTGAGCTGACTTAAATACGATGGGGGTAATTTAAGTTCTTCAGGAGAAATTAAATTTATAGTGACATTACTATACAGAGATAAGACTTTACTTAAGGAATGAACAGCTCTACCAAACTTTAAATCACCCACTAAAGCTATACGCAGACCATCAATTGTTTTTTTATTAATTTTTAATTCTTTTTCTATAGTATATAAATCTAGTAGAGCTTGTGTGGGATGTTCGTTGGAACCATCTCCTCCGTTGATTACAGGCACTCTGCTTGCCTTAGAAAAATCCTCTACAGAACCATCTTCAAAATGGCGCATTACAACAATATCACTATAACCGCTTAATACTTGGGCCGTATCTCTCAGTGACTCTCCCTTAACTAAAGAAGATGAACCTATTTCAGTAGTTTCTCTAACAGCCCCTCCAAGTAGATTAAATGCAGCTCCAAAACTTATTCGAGTTCTGGTACTAGGCTCAAAGAACATATTTCCTAGAATAGCCCCTTCTAATACCCTAGTTACTTTTTTTCTTAAGGAATAAGGTTCAAGTTTTTCTGCTACTGAAAAAAGAGTCTCTATATCTGAACGATCAAACTGGTCTATTGAGAGAATGTGACTGCCGTTAAAATCCACTAACTTTAACCTATATTCTTATTTTAACATCCTGTTCAAGAATATGTTTAAGTAAAGAGAACCTTTTTGATTTTACTTAAAATTATTCTTTTTACGTTAATTTAGTTGAAGGTGGTTATATACAATTTATTTTGAGAAGATATACCTTCTAAAAGTAAATAAAGGAGTAATAATGGCTAGTTTTCAAGAAATAAAAGAGAACC
>CAJWPI010000035.1 GCA_913045055.1 uncultured Gammaproteobacteria bacterium
TTACTGTTAGTCTTCTAAAAACTGAGGCTTCTTGAGGCAAGTATGAGATTCCTTTTTTTGCACGCATGGAAATGTTGTCTTTGGTTATATCTTTACCATTGATACTCACCTTGCCTGTATCACAAGAGATTAAGCCGGCAATTATGTAGAAGAGAGTAGTTTTTCCAGCACCATTAGGACCTAAAAGACCTAAAGTTTCTCCCGAAGATACTTTAATATCTACAGAATCTACGGCTATTTTATTGCCATAATTTTTAATTAGATTTGAAGCAGATAAGTCCATTTAAATTTCTTTTGAAAGCCTGGAGTCCTTAGAACTAAGAATTTTTCCTTGAATAAGATCATAGTGAATTTCATCAGCTTGGATTGTGATATCATCTTGAAGTAGTTTAGCTGAATCTTTCAGTATCAATAACTCCTCTTTAGGGAAAAAGTATACTTTTTTAGAATTTCCCAGAGGATTCTTTTTACCTGAGGAATCAATTTTTAATATTTCAGAGTCTGAAAATGTGATTTTAGTATAACCATCCTTCATTTTTTCAAGAAAAAAGGTTTTAGATTCTAAGTGTATGGTTTCAGTTTCTAAAGTTGAGTAGGAATTAGAAGAGATTGTATTTTTATTCTTGTTTACAATAATCTGATCTGAGTAAAGTTCATAACTTTTTCCTTCTGAGAGGCTTTTAATCAATGCTTGTTTTTGCAGAGAAAAAATATTTTTTGTAGGTTGAATTTCTGCAATAAGAGCTTTTCCGTTATGAGTAATGCCTTTCAATGAACTTATTTCTATTAATGGTTTAGAGAGAATTATTTTTTCATCTTTTTTAGTTCTTTTAGCTTCTAAAGATCTTATTTTGTAGGAATTATTGGCGCTATCTTGAAAATGCCATTCAGGTTGTTCAATTAGAATATACTTATAATTAATATCTTCATTCAATTCATTCTTCTTATCTGACATTAGTGAGTTGTTTGTAATAAATATTACAAAAAGTAAACTCAACAATATAAATGGAAAGAAAACTCTCATTAAAAGACTAAATTAACCCTGATTGCATGAGGTCATGCATTCTTATCACTCCAATAGGTTTATTCTTTTCAACAACTATCAGCATATAAATTTCATGACTTTGCATGAGCTTTACTGCTTCTATAGCAAGAGATGAAGAGTCAATTGTTTTACAATCTTTTGACATCACTGATGAAATCTCTGTGTTATGAATTTCTACTCTTTTGTTTAAGCATCGGCGTAAATCTCCGTCTGTAAATACACCTTTTAAGTTTTCTTTGGTATCAATAACTGCAGCGATACCAAGACCTTTATTTGAGATCTCTAATAAAGCTTCTGATAAAGGCGTATCTGGAGTCACTTTTGGAAAATTATTTCCGGTGTGCATTAAGTCTTTAATTTTTATAAGGAGTCTTTTTCCTATTTTTCCTCCTGGATGAGACTTGGCAAAGTCTTCAGAGCTGAAGTGATTGGCTTCTAACAAAGCTACTGCAATAGCATCCCCTAATGCTAAAGCTGCAGTTGTACTTGCAGTAGGTGCTAAATCTAATGGACAAGCTTCTTGATCTACATCAGTAGACAGATTTATATTAGATTGTTTTGCTATAGCAGAACTTTTATCTCCAGTTATAGAAAATATTTTGGAACCCAAGTCTTTTAGGAAGGGAAGGGTATCAATGATTTCTTGGCTTTCACCAGAATGGGAGAATATCAGGATTACATCTTCTTTGGAAACTGCTCCTATATCCCCATGAAGTGCTTCGCCAGCATTAAGAAAGTAAGAAGGAGAACCCGTGCTTGAAAAAGTTGCAGACACTTTATTTGCTATATGGCCCGACTTACCTACTCCAAGGGTTACTATTTTTCCTTTCCTATTCAGCAATTCTTCGCAAAGGTCTATAAAACTTTGATCTAAGGATTTAGACAATTTAAGAAGCCCTTTGTATTCAATTTCTATGGTTCTTTTTGCAGATTTAATATGGTTTTTCTTGTTCATAGGTATAAGGTTATTATTTAAAAGCAAATTCTAGAGATAGGAAATAAATACTTAAAAAGACCAACCCTAAAGCCATACTCGACATTCTGGGTCTTTCTTTTGCGTACGCAAGATAGAATGTAAATAAAACTGTAGTTGCAAGGAGCACTCCTAACAGGATGAACCAATTAGAAGCATTCCATCCTAAAGACATAATATTTTCTCTATTCATAAGTCCTGGGATAGCTAATACAAAAAGTCCATTAAAAATATTCGAGCCTATTAAAGTTCCAGCTACTGCTTCATGCCTACCCTTAAGGGCTAAGGCTAAAGAAGCAGCAATTTCTGGCAGACTCGTTCCTATTGCAAGCACTGTGTAACCCACAAATAATTCTCCTAATTGTAGTTCTAAGAGTATGTTTAAAGCTCCTTGAGTAATTAACCACGCCGCTGCTATTAGGACAATGATAGAGAAAATTAGTTTCAAAAAGACAAATTTACTTTCTTTTTCTTTTTCTTCTTCATCAACATGGAAAGAAGAGATATTTCCGTGATACCAATAACTAATTGTAACTATGAGGCCTATTAAAAGAACAGAAGATGATAATAAGCTAAAGGGCCTAAATATAATAATTCCTATAACCAAGAAAGTAGAAATTAAGAGGATAATTAAGTTGGTTGAATCAAGGTCTTTAAAAAAAACTTTCTCTTTTCTAAATGATAAGATCAGAACTGTTGATCCAAACACTAAGGAAAGGTTAGCTACATTCGAACCTATAACATTGCCTATTACCATCGATCCTTTATTCTCTATAGCTGCAAAGAAGCTAGTAAATATTTCAGGTGAAGATGTCCCAAAGGCTATAACAGTCGAACCAATAAGGAAGGGAGATATACCCAGTTTCTTTGAGGAGGCAACAGAATACTTCTCAAGTCTTTCAGAACTTATCCAAATAAGCAAAATTCCAAAGGTAATAAAAGAAATAGATAACAACATTAACAGCTGAGAATTAATAGTTTAATTTCAATAAAGATAAAATAAGGATCTTTCATGAGGATGTTATAATAACTTTAAATTCTTTATATGTTTCAAAAATTCTTTTTTAAAAGTGAAGATTACACTTACTCATTTCTTTTTTATAACTTTACTCCAAGTTGTTTATATAGCTAATTTAGAAGCTAATACAGCTCAGGAATATGTCCAAGAAGCTCACGACAATATTGTTAAAGTTATCTTAGCAGAACAGGACATTTATGAAGATCATCCAGATAAGTTTATAGACTCTATTAGTGAGGTTTTAACTCCTTTATTCGATTTTACAAGAATTTCAAGGAATGTGATGGGGAAATATTATAAAGAATCAAATACACAACAAAGAAAGAGTTTTGAAAGGGTTTTTAGGAAAAGTCTTTTAAGTACATATGGAAAAACGTTGGCAGAATTTAAAGATGAACAGATTAATGTTTTACCCGAAAAAGAAAAATCTAGTAACTCAAAGAGAGCTAAGATACAACTAGAAATCATAACTCAATCTAAGGTTTATCCTGCTTTATATAGCATGTATTTAGACAAGAACTCCAAATGGAAAGTTATCAATATAATAGTTAATGGAGTTAACTTAGGCTTAACATTTAGAAACCAATTTTATGCATTAATGAAATCTCATAATAATGATGTAGATAAAGTTATTGAAGAATGGGTTACGACAATCTAAATCTTTTAAAGATGTACTCTTATGGATAAGCTTGTTATAAAAGGGGGGAGACAATTAAGGGGGGAGATTTCTGCTTCAGGAGCTAAGAATTCTGCGCTTCCTGTTTTAGCTGCCTCCCTGCTTGCGGATAGTCCACTTAAAGTAAGCAATTTACCACATTTAAATGATGTAACTACTATGATTGAGTTACTTGGTTCAATGGGTCTGGATATTATTCTTAATGAAGATATGGATGTTCTAGTTGATTCTTCAACTATAAAAAATCTAAATGCTCGATATGAATTGGTAAAAACCATGAGAGCATCAATAGTTGTTCTTGGTCCGCTGCTTTCTAAATTTCACCAAGCTGAAGTAGCTTTACCAGGGGGTTGTGCTATAGGAAGCAGACCGGTTAATCTTCATATTCAGGCCATGAGGGAAATGGGAGCAGATATAGTGCTAGAAAATGGCTATATTAAGGCTAAGACTCAAGGAAGGCTGAAAGGAGCTAACATTTCTTTCGACCCTGTGAGTGTAGGAGCAACAGAGAATGTTCTTATGGCTGCTTCTTTAGCTGAAGGCATAACAACAATTAATAATGCTGCGAAAGAGCCAGAGGTAGTAGATTTAGCACGATGTTTAATCAACATGGGAGCAAAAATAGAAGGGGCTGGCACTGATAAAATAATTATTGAAGGGGTTGAATCATTATCTGGAGGAGAATTTTCTGTTATGCCAGATAGGGTTGAAACTGCTACATATTTAACTGCTGTCACGATGACTGGAGGAAAGATAAAGATAAAAAACACAATGCCTGACTCCTTAACTTCAGTCATTCATAAGTTACAAGAAAGTGGTGCGGAGATATCTACAGGCAAAGATTGGGTTTTACTTGAAATGAAAAAAGAGAGACCTATATCCATTAGCTTAAGCACAGGACCTTATCCTTCTTTTCCTACTGATATGCAAGCTCAGTTTGTAGCGCTAAACTCTATAGCTAAAGGTAGCGCATCTATAAGTGAAACTGTTTTTGAGAATAGATTTATGCATGTTCAAGAGATAGCAAGAATGGGAGGAAAAATAACTCTAAAAGGTAATACAGCTTTTATTGAAGGCATAGAAACTCTAATCGGTGCTCCAGTCATGGCAACAGATTTACGTGCATCTGCTAGTTTGGTGTTGGCTGGACTAGTGGCTGAAGGTTCAACTTCTATAGATAGGATTTATCATATTGATAGAGGTTATGAAAGAATAGAAGAGAAACTAAAGGTTCTTGGAGCAGATATAGAAAGGATTTCGCTAACTTAATTAATTGATATGAACCAAAGCGGTAAGCTAATTTTAGCCCTGCCTAAGGGGAGGGTTCTTAAGAAATTTTGTACCTTATTAAAGAATACTAAATTTAATCTTGTTGAAAACCCAGAGAATACAAGAAAGATTCTTTTGAAGACTAAGAGCCCTGATTTACAGGTTTTAATAATAAGAGGTTGGGATGTTCCTGTTTTTGTTTCCTCTGGAGTTGCTCATGTAGGTGTAGTTGGAAAAGATATTCTTCTAGAGAGTAATTCAGAAGAATTTATAGAGTTAATGGATTTACAAATAGGAAAATGCAGAATTTCATTAGCAGGTCAAAGCAAAGAGCTTTTAAAAGAGCCTAGATTAAGGGTAGCTACGAAATATACTAAATTAGCAGAAGAATACCTTTCTTCTAAAGAGATTCAGCCTGACATTATTTACCTGAGAGGATCTCAAGAAATAGCTCCTTCATTAAATTTATCAGATGCAATTATAGACTTAGTAGAGACAGGAAGAACTCTAACAGAAAATTCTTTAGTGGAAATAGATATTATTAGAAATATATCTTCTAGATTGATCGCCAATAAAGCAGCACTAAAGACGAAGGGAGATCTTATAGAGGAACTTAAAACAGAATTACTTAATTCACTTTAAATTTAAATGTTTAGTTTATTTTTAGATACTACCCAGGTTGATTTTAATCAAAAGTTAAAAAAATTTATTAATCAAAGAAATTCGATACATCACGATGTTTCTTCTGAAGTTGAATCTATTATCTCTGAAATAAAAGAAAAGGGTGATAAAGCAATTATTAGATTTAATAATAAGTTTGACTTGAGAAAAGTTAAAGGGACATCTGAACTGATTTATTCAGAAAAAGAGCTTAAAAGAAGTGTTAATTTTGTAGATAAAAAGTTATTAGAAGCTATGAATTTTGCCTTTAAGAGAATAAAAGATTTTCATAGTAATAATTTAAAGAAAAAAGATAGTAAGGAATCCTCATCAATAATTACTTCAACAACTAAACCATTAACAGAGATTACAATCTATGTTCCTGGAGGCAAAGCTATTTATCCTTCATCAGTATTAATGGCAGCAGGACCAGCTGTTGCTGCAGGAGTTAAAAATATCTATTTAACCTCTCCAGGTTCTACAGAAGAAATTAATAATATTATTTTAGCAGCAGCTAATATAGCTGGTATTAAGAAAGTTTATTCTTTAGGAGGAGTTCAAGCGATAGCTGCTTTTTGCTTTGGTACAGAAAGTTTCCCTAAGGTCCAAAAAATAGTTGGTCCGGGTAATATTTATGTTAATGAAGCTAAGAGACAGCTTTACGGGCAAGTAGGTATAGATATGTTAGCAGGCCCTTCAGAAATCGTGATTTTAGCAGACCGAACCTCTAACCCAGATACTGTAGCTTCTGATCTTATAGCTCAAGCAGAGCATGATGAATCATCTTCTGCTATTTTAATATCATTAGATGACCTTTTAATTGAGAAGGTAAAAAAAATTTTACAGGAAGAGATTCCTAAACTTTCTAAAGAAAAGATAATCAAAAAGTCTCTTATGAAAAAAGGGGCTATTATAAAAATAAAGTCCCTTGAAGAATCTTTAAGAATAATTAATTTGATAGCCCCAGAACATCTTCATCTAGTAAATAAAGACCCTGATGATATCTTAAAATTTTCACCTTTCGCAGGAATGATATTAGTAGGAGAAGATACACCTAATGCCTTATCTGATTATGTTTTAGGCCCTAGCCATATACTTCCCACTGGAGGAACTTCTAGGTTCAGCTCACCTCTTTCAACAGACGACTTCTTGGTCAAATCTTCTTTAGTTATTTTAAATAAGGAAAAGAATCCAGGTAAATATCAGGAATTAATAGAGCATGCTTCAGTACTAGCAAGAGCAGAAGGACTTACTGCTCATGATCTTTCTTTAAAGAAACGAAAAGAGTAGAAGAAAAGTTTTTTTAATTTCTCTCTGCTGAAGTAATAATAGAAAGCTCTATCTCTTTTTCTTCCCTTAAAATGAGTATATCTATTTTATTTCCAGGTCTAGATCTAACAAATTCTTTAAATAATGAAGAGTAGGAAGATTGTTCCTTGTTGATTTCAATGATTATATCTCCCTCCTTCAAGCCTGCTTCTTGAGCGGGCCCGTTAGGATGAACATTACTTACAATTAATTTATTATTTAGAGATAAAGATTTTCTATCTATTCCAAACCCTAGCCATCCTCTTCTAACTTCTCCAAACTGAATTAAATCGTTAATAATTCCTAGAACAGTAACTGATGGTATAGCTAACCCTATACCTTCTGAACCTCCAGAGCTACTTGTTATAAAAGTATTTATTCCCACTAGCCTCCCTGAAGTGTCAATAAGGGCCCCTCCTGAATTCCCTTTATTTATTGATGCATCAGTTTGAATATAATTAGCATAGGGATTATTAACTTCTCTCCCGGTAGCACTAACTATTCCCATGCTAACTGATTGGCCAAGTCCATAAGGGTTTCCTATTGCTAAAACTATGTCACCGATCTTTAATTTATCTGAATCAGCTATTTCCATTGAAGGAACTCCACCGTTCTCCTGTATCTTGAGTACAGCTAAGTCTGTACCTTTATCTATTCCTACAATTCTTGCTTCTTTTTTTCTCCCATCCGAAAGCTCTACAGTAACATTGAGACTAGTATCTCCTATAACATGCTGATTAGTTAGAATATAACCATCTGAGCTAAAAATTACTCCAGAACCTAAACTAGATTTAACCCTGGCATTATTCTTTCCAAAAATAGAATTAAACCTTTTACGAAAAAAGGGATTAGAAGTTCTTTGTTTAACGAGCATTTCGCTGTAAATATTAACAACAGCAGGAGAAGCCTTTTTTACTGCAGTGTTAAAAGAATTTTGTGAGAATGCATTTTCTGTTTTATTGCTTAAACCTTTTTCTTTTCTTAGATCTAATTGATTGGATAACCATAATCCTATTAATAACCCAAGCAGGATTGAACCAAGCAAAGGTAGATATTTCTTAACAGCTATTGATTTCATAGTACTAGGATAATTGAAACTAACGAAAGGAGAAAGCTACTAGAGCTCATATTCAAGACAAATTTATGATATTTTTGAGAATATTTATTCAAGTTCAGGTTGTATCAGACCTAGGGAGTAGATTAAAATGCGCGCGCCTTTAATAAGCTGATTTTCTATGAATACTCAAAGTTTTAAAACATCAGAAACAGGGAATTCCTGGATTGTAGTGGATGCTAAAAATAAAACCTTGGGAAGGTTAGCTACAAAGATAGCTTTTCGATTGGTAGGTAAACATAAACCAGAATTTACTCCCAATGCAGATCTTGGAGATTACGTGATTGTAATAAATGCAGAAAAAATAAATGTCACAGGCCAAAAACTTTTCCAAAAGAAATACTACAGCCATTCTGGCTATCCTGGAGGCATCAAGGAAAGGAAACTCAAAGATTTATTAGAAAATAATGCTGAAGAAGTTTTGAAATCTGCTGTAAAGGGTATGTTACCTAAAAATAAATTGGGAAGGAAAATGATTAAGAAATTGAAGATATATAACAATAATGAACACCCTCATAAGGCTCAGAACCCTTCTGAAGTAGAATTATAATACTTGCCATGGATCAAATAGTAACAGTTGGAAGAAGGAAAACCTCTAGAGCTAGGGTTTTCCTTAATAAAGGGAAGGGTGAAATAACAGTAAACAAAAAACCCTTAGATGAATACTTTGGGAGAGAAGTAGCTAAAATGGTTGTTTTACAACCTTTAGAGACAATTAACAAGGTAGATAGTTTTGATATAAAAGCAACTGTATCGGGAGGAGGAAATTTTGGACAAGCTGGAGCAATCCAACTTGGAATAGCTAGGGCATTAGTCAAATTCGATGGAGATTTGAAACCTGTTCTTAAGAAAGAGGGCTTTTTGACTAGAGATTCCAGGAAGGTAGAAAGGAAGAAAGTGGGTCTCAGAAAAGCAAGGAAAAGACCTCAATATTCAAAAAGGTAATATGCAGCCGAAAGAACCTTCTAATCCTGGAAGAAGAAAATTTCTAATAGCAGCTACTTCAGTAGTTGGAGCCGTGGGTGTTGTAGGAGCAGCCATCCCCTTTTTATCTGCATTGAGCCCTAGTGCTAGAGCTAAAGCTGCAGGAGCTCCGACTAAAGCAGATATAAGCAAATTAGCAGAAGGTGAGATGATCTTGGTGGAATGGAGAGGACTGCCCATTTATATAATAAAACACACCAAAGAATCCTTAAAATTTATAGATAAAAACTTATCTAGACTCTCTGACCCAGAATCAAAAGTCAATCAACAACCTGAGTATGCTAGAAACAAGAATAGATCTCGAAGAAAGGATATAGTTGTTTTAGAAGCAGTTTGTACCCATTTATCCTGTGCCCCTAAGTTTTATCCTGAATTAGGGGCAAATGATTTTGATGAAGATTGGCAAGGAGGATTCTTCTGCCCTTGTCATGGATCAAAATTTGATCTTTTAGGAAGAGTTTATTCTGGAGTCCCTGCACCTA
>CAJWPI010000036.1 GCA_913045055.1 uncultured Gammaproteobacteria bacterium
TAAGATGGATTTCCCTTTTACTAACTCTTTTATAGATACATTGGGAATAATCAAAGATGCAGCTGCTAAAGCAAATAAGAACTTAGGTCTTCTTTCTTCTAAGAAAGCAAATGCCATATCAAGGGCCGCGAAAGAAGTTTGGCAAAGCAAGCATAATGAACAATTCCCCTTAGATGTTTTTCAAACAGGCTCAGGAACGAGCTCAAATATGAATGCCAACGAGGTGATAGCTAAGTTAGCGAGTAAATCTAGCGGACTAGACATAGACCCAAATGATGACGTTAACATGAGCCAAAGCAGCAATGATGTTATACCTACAGCAATAAAAGTAAGCGCTCATATAGATTTGACTAAAAGACTTTATCCAGCTTTAGATAAATTAATAACCAATATAGATAAAAAAGCGCAAAGTTTAGAAGATTTGGTGAAGACAGGCAGGACTCATCTTATGGATGCTATGCCCATAGATTTTAGCCAAGAACTTTCAGGGTGGTCTTCCCAATTAAAAAATTCAAAAGAGACATTCCTATTTCTAGAGAAAAGGTTATTAGAAATGCCCATGGGGGGGACAGCTATAGGAACAGGAGTAAATGCCCATCCAAGATTTGCAAAGGAATTTGCTAAACAGCTTTCTAAATTAAGTGGCGGATCGTGCAAAGCAGTCCCAAGCAAAAACTTCTTTCATGAATTGAGTAGTCAAGACACTGCAGTGCAAGTTTCAGGAGAATTAAAAAATCTTGCCATCATACTAATGAAAATCTCAAATGATCTAAGGTGGATGAATAGTGGGCCCTTGTCTGGTCTCTCAGAGATAGAACTTAAAGCTATCCAACCAGGGAGTAGCATAATGCCAGGTAAAGTTAACCCTGTTATACCTGAAGCAGTAACAATGGTAGCAGCAGATGTTATTGGAAATGATACTACTATTACTGTTGCAGCTCAGTCTGGGAATTTTCAGTTAAATGTTATGCTTCCCGTGATTGCCTACAATTTACTTAAAAGTATTGCCATTTTAACTGGTGGTATGAATGTCTTAGCAGATAAAGCAATTAAGACTTTTAAAGTAAATGAGAAATCTATCCAGGCTTCTTTAAATAAAAACCCTATACTGGTGACTTCACTAAATCCAATAATTGGATATGCTAAAGCAGCAGAAATTGCTAAAAAAGCATACAAGCAGGACAGATCTATTCTGGAAGTAGCTTTAGAGGAAACTAATATTTCAGCTACTAGATTAAAAAAGATTTTAGATCCTACAAAACTTACAAAGGGCGGAATTTCAAAATAAGGAGGTTTATGTCAGACCTTACCCAACAAAAATGTGAAGCATGTAGAGCTGATGCACCCAGAGTAACTTTAGATGAGTCGAAAGAATTACTAAAGCAGATTCCCGAATGGGAAATTATGCCCCAAGATTCTATTGATAGGTTAACAAGAATTTTTAAATTTGATGATTACCTAGAAGCTGTAAGCTTTTCTAATAAAGTTGCAGAGCTTGCTGAAGAAGAAGATCACCATCCCTCTATATTACTTGAATGGGGGCAAGTAGAAGTTAATTGGTGGACTCATAAGATAGGTGGACTACATAAAAATGATTTTATATCAGCAGCTAAGACTGATGTAATCTTTAATACTTAATTTTTTGTCATGACAAAGATTGTCGTAGTTTACTCAGGCGGAATGGATTCTTTTACGTTAATTAATCTAGCTTTATACGATGAACACAAAGTATCAGCTATATCATTCGATTATGGACAAAAACATAAGAAAGAATTGAGTATAGCTAGGGACTTCTGTAAGAGTAATTTAATTAATTTAGAGGTTGTAGATATTTCTGCAATAAAGCCTTTATTAAAAGGATCTGCTCTAACTGATGAAATCGAAATTCCTAAAGGTCATTATGAAGACCAGACAATGAAAGCTACAGTTGTTCCAAACAGAAATATGATAATGATTTCTTTAGCTATAGCTCATGCAATCTCTATAGATTTTGAAGAGGTTTGGTATGGAGCTCACACGGGAGATCATGCAATATACCCCGATTGCAGACCTGAATTTTTAGAAAGTATCAACAACACATCAAAATTAGCTAATTATGAATCTATTGAAGTTAAAGCCCCATTTATAAATTTAACTAAAGGTCAGATTTTGTCTAAGGGTTTAGATATGAACCTTGACTATTCTCAAACTTGGACTTGTTATGAGGGAAAAGAGCAAGCTTGTGGAAAATGCGGATCCTGTGTAGAGCGTCTGGAAGCTTTTAGTGAAAACAATACTCGAGATCCTATCCAGTATTCAATTTAGCAATGTTTCAAGTAAAAGAAATTTATTACACACTACAAGGAGAAGGTGCGAGAACAGGCAGACCAGCAGTATTTTGTCGTTTTACGGGCTGTAATTTGTGGACTGGGAGAGAGAAAGATAGAGAAAAAGCTGTATGTAACTTTTGTGATACTGATTTTGTTGGTGTAGATGGACCTGGGGGTGGAAAATTTAATGATAGTAAAGAATTGTTAGCTGCAATAAGCAATTGTTGGCCAAAAGATTTAGAACAAAAATATGTAGTCTTAACTGGCGGGGAACCCGCTTTACAAATAAATCAAGATTTTATTGGGGGACTTCATAACATTGGGTTTGAAGTTGCAATAGAGACTAATGGTACTTTGCCGATACCTTCCAATATAGATTGGGTTACTGTTAGCCCTAAGTCGAATTCAGTTTTAAAGGTTGAATCCGGAGACGAACTAAAGCTTGTTTTTCCTCAAGAAGGGGTTGATCCTAGAAAATTCCAAAATTTACCTTTTAAAAATTTTTTCCTTCAACCCTTAGATGGAGAAGAAAGAACAATTAATACCCAGAAGACTCTTCAGTATTGTCTTGAAAACCCTTTATGGAATCTAAGCCTTCAATCACATAAATACATCGGCATACGTTAATTATTTTTTCTTTATAATATGCTCTCTAAAGAATAAGTTTTACAAGGAAGGTTGATTTACATGGAAAGAATTAAAGAAAGACCAAAATGGTTTATTGATGCATTAGAAGCTGATCACCAAAATGGTTTTGTAGATGTATCGGGTGCAAAGGTTCATTTTATGGAATGGGGTGATGCCTCAAATCCTAGTGTAATCATGCTGCATGGTAATCATGCCCATGCATATTGGTTTCAATTTATTGGAGCTCTTTTAAGCAAAAAATATCATTTTGTAGTTATGAGCTTTAGTGGAATGGGAGATAGTGATTGGCGCTCATATTATGAAAGAGATACTTTTGTTAAAGACGTTTGGGGAGTAGTGGAGGCGAGGAGATTAAACAATCCAGTAGTTGTAGGGCATAGTTTTGGTGGCATGGTAGCCCTTATTACTGCAGGTTATCACAGCTCTGATATGTCTGGTCTTTTGTTGGTTGACTATATAGTTAATCCTCCAGAGAAACATATTGAGTGGTATGAAGGTTGGCCTAAATCTAAACCCCCAAAAATTCATGATTCTAAAGAAAAATTAATGAAAAGATTTAGACTCATGCCCCCTCAGGAATGTAAAAATCAGTATTTACTTGATTTTATTGCTGAGAAATCAATAAGGAAAACAGAAGATGGTTGGAGTTGGACTTTTGATCCAACAACCTACGATAATCTTGTTATAGGTAATGATCATAACGAAATAATTGAGAAAATTAATTGCCCTGTTGGGTTTTACTACGGAGAAAAATCTATTGAATTTGATGTGGGTTCTTCTATAAAACAAATGAAAGAAATATTACCTGAAGGTTCACCTATGTTTGGCTTAGAGGATGCACAACATCATTTAATGTTAGACAGACCTCGAACCTTTTCTAAGCATTTAGATATTTTAATTCAAGAACTTATAGGTTTAAGTTAGTTCTGATTTCGGCAATTTTAAGAGCCAAATAAGAAATATTCCTACAGCAGAGCAGCCCGCTAGAATAAGAAAAGCTAAATCATAATTACCATAAATATCAAAAAGATAGGCAGCTAAAGGAGTGCCTGATACTTGAAAGGGAACAATCATTGGTTGTGCTAAACCTCTTGATCTTCCAAAACTTCTTGGTGTATATACCCTGCTAAATAAAATGTTACTCATCGGAAGAGCTGCACCCAATCCAAATCCAAAAAAAGCAATAACACATGCAAGCTGATAAGGAGTGTTAGTAATAAAAATTAATAAAATTCCTATTGTTTGTATTACTAAAGAAATACTGACTCCTGCTCTAGGATCCATTTTTCTTTCAACTAGCCACCCAAAAACCAATTTGCTTAGTACTGCAGGTATAGCGTACATACTAAAAATAAAGGCAGCATACGAACCCCATCCTCTTTCTTCAGCATAAAAGGGAATATGAGCGAGTACTGCCATCATTGAACAAAACTGAAGGGAGAAAACTAAGGATAATAGCCAGAAGTTTTTATCATAAAGAAGATCTCTAATAGACCAATCAACCTCTTGACTTGATAAACTCATTGCATCTTTTTCAGTGTTATCTTCACCATCTGGAATTTGGTTTATTAATTTTGGGCTATCGATTACAAAAAACCATATAAGAGGAATAATAAAAATTAAAATAAAACTCCCAAAGAGAAAATAGACCTCACGCCAAGTAAAACCTATTGAGAAAAGTAAGTAATTAGTCAGATTAGGTATTACGAAACCAGCTAAAGAAACTCCAATCGACGCAATTCCTATAGCTCTACCTACTTTTTTACTAAACCATTGAGTTATAAGTTTGGAAACAGAAAGATTCCCCATTAAGGCCACCCCTATAGCAATGGGGATAGCAAATATTAATACAAAGGCAAAAAAGTTATATGCAAAGTAAAGGGAAATAAGACTCATTCCATATATTAATGCTCCTACAAGCAAAACTTTCCTTATGGAAAAGGTATCCAAGAGTTTACCTACAAAAGGAAGCAATAAAGAAGAAATAAGCATGAAAGCAGGTATTGTTGAAGTAGTCATTAAAGTGCTTAGGCCTAGTTCTTTCTTTATCAATAATTGAATTACTGGATAGGATTGAAAAGAAAAGCCAACTGCAAAGAAATCTATGGATAGTGCAATTACTACCATACGCCAACCAAGAAAGGGTTTAATAGATTTTTCTTTCATGAAAAAAAGAGACTAATATTTAATTCTATCCGATTTACGTATTTTTTTATTCTCTTCTTTCTGTATAATTTGAAAATGTTGCGTTTAGAAGACCAAGCACTAACGTTCGATGACGTGCTTCTCCTACCTGAATACTCTGAGGTTTTACCTAAAGACGTCGAGCTAAAAACTAAGCTGACTAAGAATATAGCCCTCAATATACCCTTACTTTCTGCTGCTATGGATACGGTTACTGAATCTAGGATGGCTATAGCATTAAGTGAGCTTGGTGGAATAGGAGTTGTCCATAAGAATTTATCTATAGAAGATCAATCAGCTGAAGTAAGAAAAGTTAAAAAATATGAGAGTGGAATAGTGAGGGATCCTATAACTATTCATTCTAAGAGTAAGGTAAGCGATCTTATTCAGCTTACCAAGGAACTAAATATTTCTGGAATGCCAGTTGTCGATGATGGAAATCTGGTAGGAATAGTCACCAGTAGAGACTTTAGAAACGAACAGGACCTTTCAGCAAATGTTTCAAAAATTATGACCCCAAAAGAAAAGCTTATAACAGCAAGGGAAGGGGAAGAGCTTGACCAGATAAAAAAATTATTACAAGACAATAGAATAGAAAAAATTCTTTTAGTTGATGAAGAATTTACTCTTACTGGTCTTATAACTCTAAAGGATATAAATAAGTCTCTAGATTTTCCTAATGCTGCCAGAGATTCTGAAGGTAGGTTGATAGTTGCTGCAGCCATTGGAACAAAACCAGACACTATGGACCGAGTAAATTCCTTGATTGAGGCTGGAGTAGATTGCCTAGTTCTAGATAGTGCCCATGGTCATTCTAAAGGCATTTTGGATCAGATTACGATTATTAAAAAGGATTTCCCAGATATACAAATAATTGCTGGAAATATAGCAACTGGCCAAGCAGCTTTGGATTTAGTAAAAGCTGGTGCAGATGCCGTAAAAGTTGGAATAGGACCTGGTTCAATATGTACTACACGTGTTGTAACTGGAGTTGGGGTTCCTCAAATAACAGCAGTTGCTGAGGTTGCTGCTTCTTTAAAAGGTAAAGATGTACCAATTATTGCTGATGGAGGTGTGCGTTTTTCAGGAGACATTGCTAAGGCTATAGCAGCCGGAGCTCATTCAGTGATGTTAGGAAGTGCTTTAGCTGGTACAGAAGAAGCTCCTGGAGAAGTTGAGCTATTTCAAGGTCGTAGTTATAAATCTTATAGGGGTATGGGGTCATTAGGAGCTATGACTGATGATCAAGATTCTAGTGATAGATATTTTCAAGACAGCTCCGAAGCAACTGAGAAACTTGTTCCTGAGGGTATTGAAGGCAGAGTCCCTTACAAAGGTTGGATGGAAGCAGTAGTGCATCAAATGATGGGTGGATTAAGGCAAAGTATGGGCTACACAGGTTCTAAAGATATAGAAATTATGCGCACTAAACCAAAGTTTGTTCGTATAACGCATGCCGGGGTAAGTGAGAGTCATGTTCATGACGTGAGTGTTACAAAAGAAGCTCCCAATTACAGAATAAGCTAGGAAGGATTTATTTTATGGTTAAGGATATTCTTAAGCATAAGATTCTAGTTATTGATTTCGGATCTCAATACTCTCAACTTATTGCCAGAAGAGTAAGAGAGTTAGGAGTTTATTGCGAGATATTACCTTACAACTCAAGTCTTACCTCCATTAAAGCTTACTCTCCTCAAGGAATAATTCTTTCAGGGGGACCTGAAACCGTGAAGAAAAAAGGAGCTCCTAAAGTACCTAAAGGACTTTTCCATCTTAATATCCCAATTTTAGGTATCTGTTATGGGATGCAATTAATAGCAGAAGAATTTGGTGGTAAGGTTGAGTTAGCAACTAAAAGAGAATTTGGTCATGCTTCCCTCAATATTTTTAAAAGTTCATATCTTTTTAAAGGCATTAAGAAAAGATCTATAGATGTGTGGATGAGCCATGGAGATCATGTATCTAAACTTCCTAAAGGCTTTAAGATAGCTGGAAAAACAACCAATAGTCCTATTGCAGCCTTATTTCATCCAACCAAAAAAATCTTTGGTCTTCAGTTTCATCCAGAAGTCACTCACACATCTCAAGGAAAAAGAATTCTGAAAAATTTTGTTAAAGATATTTGTCAGTGTAAGGGTCTATGGAATTCCAAAAACATTATTTCTAGATCAATTAATGAGATTAGAGATGCTGTAGGAAAAGATGAAGTATTACTTGGCTTATCAGGGGGAGTTGATTCAGCTGTTGTAGCAGCATTACTTTCTAAGGCAATAGGAAAGCAACTTACTTGTGTCTTTGTTGATAATGGTCTTCTAAGGTTGAATGAAGGAGATCAGGTGATGGAAACTTTTAAAAAGAAGTTTGGTATAAAAGTTAAGAGGGTAAATGCTGGAAATTATTTTCTTAAAGATCTAAAAGGAAAGATCGATCCTGAAGATAAACGCAAAGCCATTGGAAAAACTTTTATAGATATCTTTTTAAAGGAAGCAAGGAAAAATAAAAAGATTAAGTGGTTAGCTCAAGGAACGATATATCCCGATGTGATTGAATCAGCTGGTAAGGAAAAGAGTGCTGCGCATGTTATTAAATCTCATCACAATGTAGGAGGCCTACCTGATTATCTAAACCTTCCGGTCATAGAACCACTAAAAGATTTATTCAAAGATGAAGTTAGAAAAATAGGTCTGGAATTAGGTTTACCTCACGAGATTTTATTTAGGCATCCTTTTCCAGGTCCTGGCTTGGGAGTGCGGATATTGGGGGAAGTAAAGAAAGAATATATAAGAATCTTGCAACTAGCTGATGATATATTCATTAAAGAACTTATCTCTGGAGGCTTATACGATAAAGTCAGCCAGGCATTTGCTGTTTTCTTGCCGGTGAAATCAGTTGGAGTTGTAGGAGACTCAAGAAGATATAAATACGTAATTGCTTTAAGAGCAGTTGAGACTATAGATTTTATGACTGCTAACTCAGCAACATTACCTCATGCCTTTTTAGAGAGGATATCTAATAGAATCATAAATGAGATACCTGAAATTTCTAGAGTAACTTACGATATTTCTAGCAAGCCACCTGCTACTATTGAGTGGGAATAAATGAAAAACCTAAATGAATGAAGTTTGGTTAATTAGTGGCATACCTGCTTCAGGCAAAACTACTACTTCGAAGAAACTCGCAGAAAGTTTGGATAAGTCAGTTTATATAAGTGCTGATGAACTCAGAACTAATAATCAAGTTTTGCCCTACATAAACACTGAAGAAGAAGTAAAAGAATATAGTGAGAAGGTAATAAGAAAACAAAGCAATCTTGCAAAATCAATGTTAGAAAAAAGTATTACTCCTATTCTGGATGAAGTAGTTGGCAGGCAAGAACTATCTTTATACAAAGACTATCTAGAAGGTTATGACTTACTTTTCGTTACTTTAAATCCACCATTTCATATAGTTGTTGAAAGAGATAATGAAAGAAGCGAAGAAGAAAAATTTGATACGAAGTCAAATCCTTTACCTAACCCAAAACAATGGTGGGAACATTTAAAGCAGTTGGTATTAACTGTATCTGACAGAGGTTTATGGGTTGATAATTCTAAAATGAATATCGAAGAAACAGTTACTTATATTTTGAATAATAAAGAGAAGTGCATTGTTAAATAATTGGTAGCAAGTTACACACTGTGTAACAAGAGAATGAAAGTTTGTTGATATTAAAGAGAAGGTTTTGATTATGCTAGATAAAAAGTTACACAAAAGTTACACAAAAAGAACAACATGCCTTGAAACGATTGTTTTTATTGGGGTTCTAAAAAAGGTAATTACTGAGTGGGA
>CAJWPI010000037.1 GCA_913045055.1 uncultured Gammaproteobacteria bacterium
TGGTCGCGAATTTTATAAGTGATCTTCTCATTCCTCAAGTCACTTTCGACTCTAAAGGCATTTTTTATTAAAGATTCTTTTACCGAAATAGCATATTCTTTATGTTTATCACTTATATTTAAAACCACAGCTTGTACAGGAGAGAGCCAAGTTGGGAAGGCACCTCCGTAATGTTCAATCAGGATTCCTATAAACCTTTCAAAGGAACCTAAAGTTGCTCTGTGCAACATAATTGGTGTTTCTTTATTACCTTTCTCCGTTATATATTTTGCACCCAATCGTTCAGGCATAGAGAAATCTACTTGTATAGTGCCACACTGCCACACTCTGTTAAGGGAGTCTTTTAAATTGAATTCAATTTTAGGACCATAGAATGCACCTTCTCCAGGTAAAGGTTCCCAATCCACACCCCTCTTATTAAGAACTTCAGATAAAGTATTCTCAGACTTATCCCAAACAAAGTCATCCCCTACCCTTAATTCGGGTCTAGTAGCCATTTTTAAATGTATATCTTTAAAACCAAAATCTTTATAAACCTCAAACACCATATCAATAAAATTGGAAACCTCATCTGCTACTTGATCGAGAGAACAAAAGATGTGAGCATCATCTTGTGTAAAACTTCTTACCCTCATCAAACCATGTAAAGTGCCTGATGGTTCATCCCTTGTGCATGAACCAAATTCACTTAACCTTAATGGAAGTTCTTTGTAACTTCTTAATCCTTGATTAAAGACTTGGACATGTCCAGGACAATTCATGGGTTTAACAGCATATTCTCTAGATTCAGATTTAGTCCTAAACATGTTTTGATCAAATTTTTCAGTGTGACCTGATTTCTCCCATAATGAGATATCTAAAATGGAAGGTGTATGAATCTCCTTATATCCATTCTCTATTTGTTTTTCTCTTAAATATTTTTCTACTTCGTTATATAAAGCCTTTCCATGTGGGTGCCAAAAAGGCATACCTGGTGCCTCTTCTTGAAAATGAAATAGATTTAACTTCCTGCCTAATTTTCTGTGATCCCTTTTCTCAGCTTCAGCTAACTTTTCTAAATGTTGCTCTAGCTCTTCTTTTGTTCTCCATGCCGTTCCATAGATCCTTTGAAGCATCTCATTATTAGAATCCCCTTTCCAATAAGCACCCGCTAATTTAGTTAATTTAAAAGCTTTAAGATGCCTTGTATTGGTCACATGAGGTCCTCGACACATATCTATATACTCTTCATGATGATATACAGCAATAATTTCTTCTTTAGGAATTTCTTCGACTATTTGTAACTTATAAGTTTCGTTTCTTTTCTTAAAAATATCTGATGCTTTTTTCTTTGTAACTACTTCTCTGACTATATTGTAATTTTTTTTTGCCAGAGAGCTCATACGTTCCTCTAAAGCAACAAGATCATCTTCATTAAGCGGTTTCTCTAATAAAAAATCATAGTAAAACCCATCATCAATTACAGGTCCTATAGCTAATCTCACATCTGGGTAAAGTTGCTTTAAGGCATGAGCCAATAAGTGGGCACAAGAATGTCTAATTACTTCAAGACCTTCAAGATCTTTAGCAGTTAAGATCTCAACTTTACAATCTTCTGAAATTTCATAAGAAGTATCAACCAATTGACCATCTATTCTTGCAGCTACAGCAGACTTTGCTAAAGAATTGCTTATATCTTTAGCTAATTGTTCTACCGTAACTATATTGTCAAAATCTTTTTTTGAGTTATCTGGGAGAGTTACTTGAGGCATAATCAGTGGTGACCCTTACAAAAGGTCACTTGTGTTTACATTCTATTTTTCTTTTAGTTAGCATGCAACACCTAAGGGGAAAGCAAAGATTTTTTCCATTTATGGGAATCGAGTTGATATAGCTTCCTCTTATGCAATCTATTAGATTGGTTTTCCCAGAATTCTATTCTAAAAGGCCTCAAAAGATAGCCTCCCCACCTCTCAGGTCTATTGAGTTTTACTTCGTTATTTTTTTCTTTAAATTTTTTTGAATCCTGCACTAGCTCTTCATAAGTTTGTATTTCACTGCTTTGCCTAGAAATTATTGCAGATATTTGTGAACCTAAAGGTCTTGACTCAAAATACCTATCAGAATCTAAATCTGGAACTTTACTACACTCTCCGTCTATTCTTATTTGCTTATCAGTAGACGGCCACCAAAATGTACAAGAACTAAAACTATTCTCTGCGAGATGGCGACCTTTTTGACTAGAATAATCTGTAAAAAAAACTAAACCTTCATCTGAAAGGGATTTCATCAAAACCATTCTCGCAGATGGTCTTCCTGTTTTATCAACAGTTGCTAGATTCATGGCATGGGGTAATGGAGCTCCATTAGTGTTAGCTTCATCTATCCAGTTTTTTAATTCAATTAACGGTTCTTCCGTTAATTTCAGACAATCGTAAAAGCTCATTAATTTATCTTCTTGAGGAAACCCAGTAGTCTAAGCTTAGGTATTTTCCAGCACCAGAAAATAATAAGACTAATAAAAGAATTGAATATGTGACTAATAGTTCCACTCCACCATTTTCATATGACCAACCGTTATCCCAGTTAACAAAAGAAATTGCTAGAATCATTGGAGTGAGTAAAGGTAAGGTTACCCATCTAACAAAGAGCCCTACTAACAAAAGAAGCGCTCCAATTAGCTCAGAACTAATTAACATCCAAGCAACCATATCTGGGAAAGGAATATCTATAGATCCTAACCAAGAAGAAAACTTTTCTACATCTGTTAACTTAGAGTTTCCGTGAATCCAAAAGATATAAGCAAGATATATTCTTATAAAAAAAAGACCAAGAAATTCAAACTTTGTCAGTGTTTTTAACTTTCTATCAAAAGTAACAAATAAATTCATACCATTTAAGATTTTTGTACTATTACACTCCCAACAGAATATCCAGCTCCAAAGGAGCAAATAACTCCTATATCTCCTTCCTTCAAATCATTTCTATATTTGTGGAAAGCAATTATAGAGCCTGCTGAACTTGTATTTGCGTATTTATCAAGAACAATAGGCATTTCTAATTTTGTTGGCTCTCTACCCAAAAGCCTCTTTGCTATGAGTGTATTCATTCCTAAATTAGCTTGATGCAGCCATAATCTTTTTAAATCATCTATACTTAAACCCTCTTCTTCCAGGTGTTCTTCGATTATGGAAGACACTATAGGAACTACCTCTCTAAAGACCCTTCTTCCTTGCTGTATAAACAATTTATCATCAGAAAACAAATCTGAATCCTCACTTCTATTTAAGAAACCAAAGTTATTTCTTATATTATTTGAAAATACTGTTTTTAACTTCGTACCTATTATCTCAAAATTTTCAGATTCTGAATCAGCTTCTGATCTTTCTAAAACTGAGGCTGTACAAACGTCTCCAAATATAAAGTGTCCATCTCTATCTTTAAAATTTAAATGTGCGCTGCAAATCTCTGGGTCTACTACAAGAACCTTCTTAGCTACTCCAGATATAATGTCATTAACAGCATTTTGATAAGCAAAAGTTGCAGATGAGCATGCTACATTCATATCATAGGCATAACCTTCAATTCCTAAAATACTCTGGATCTCTATTGCTACAGCTGGATAGGCTCTTTGTAGATTAGCGCAGGCACAAATAACTGCATCAATATCTTTGACTGAATTATTGGAATTTTCCAGGGCCTCTTTGCATGCTATTGCTGATATTTCAGCCTGTAAAGAAACATCTTCGTTACTCCTTCTTTCAATAGATGGCATCATCCTATTTGGGTCTAGTATGCCTTTCTTATCAACTACAAATCTGTTTTCAATACCAGAAGCTTTCTTTATAAACTCCTCACTGGAGTGGGTTAAAGGTTCTATTTCACCTTGAGAAATTTTTTCTTTATGTTGCTCATTGTAGGAATCTACATAGCTATTAAAGCTCTTTACCAACTCTTCATTACTTATAGATTCAGAGGGTGTATATAACCCTGTTCCACTAACAACTACTTTCATCACGTTTCCTAACTACCAAGCTAATCAAAAAAAATAAATAAGACAACTTTTATTTTTCCCTCTTTTCAATTTCTTTAAAAGCTTCTTGGATTTCTATAAATTTTTCTCTAGCCCTATCAATCAATTCATCAGGTAGACCCTTAGATATAAGAGTGTCGGGATGAAATTCTTTTCTTTTCTTTAAATATATTTTTTTAATATGGTCAAAAGGCATACTAGGCTCAACTCCTAGTACTTTGTAGGGGTCATCTCCTGACTCAGAAAATTTTCTTTTTAGATCTCTAAAAAGATTAGAATCTATTCCGAATATATTAGTTGTATTTTTTAGTAACTCTTCTTCTTTAATATCTAATACACCATCTGACATTGCTAGCTCAAATAGAAGTTCATAAAACATAACTAAGGCATTCTTGTTTGGACCTAATAAGCTAGCTAACTGCATTGCATAATCTTGATAAGTAGTTTGATCATCTTTTGCTTGGTTAAAAATCTTAATGGCAAATAATCTTTGTTCCTGATCAAATTTAAATCTTTCTTTTATATAAGATTCAATGGTTTTAACTTCTTCTTTGCTTACATGTCCATCTGCTTTCGCTAATTTTGCAAAACAAGCAAATAAGGCAACAAAAAAGGCGGTTTGTTGCTTTTGGTTATTTGTATAAGACTGTCGGGATCTAAAGTTTGAAGAACGTGAACCAAATTTTGAACCTATCACCCCTCCAATTAATGCTCCTATAGGCCCACCCAAGCTAAAACCTATCATAGCTCCTAATGCAGAATTAAAAAAAGACATAAAATTTCAATTTATACTAACTATTTTTAAATAACTTAGTTAATATAATACTGTTTATATCTTGTAAAGAAAGAAAATGAGGGAGGAATTATGGCACTGCCAGTAGTTGAATACTTAAAGATTCCTGATGAAGGAGAACCCTATTTAGAAGGACATAAGTGCGAAGATTGTGCTTCAATCTTTATAGGCTCTAGAAATGTCTGCCCTAAATGCTTCTCAAGAGATAAGATGGAAAAAATACAACTCGGTAACAAGGGAAAACTATATTCTTACTCAATAGTTTTTAGGTCCTTCCCTGGTATAGAAGTTCCTTATATTTCGGCTATAGTTGATCTGGATGAAGGTGGAACTATTAAAGGAAATCTTATTGACTGCGAACCTGACCCTGAAAAGATTAAGTTTGATATGCCAGTAGAGGTTGTATTTGATGATGCTTTAGGAAGAAAAGATGCTGAAGGTAACTCATATATCAGCTATTTCTTTAAACCTATTTAATTAAAGGAGAAAAAATGAGTGATGTATATGTGATTGGTGTGGACATGATTAAGTTTGGTAGGTTTCCAGAAAGAACCGTACCGAATTTAGGGGCAGAAGCTGCCTTAATGGCTCTAGATGATGCGGGACTTACTATTGAAGATATGCAAGCCCTTTATTGCGGAAATCTAGGCCAAGCTAATGCTATGGTTGGCCAAAGAATACTCCAGGAAATAGGTCAAACTGGTATGCCTGTAGTTAATTGTTCTAATGCCTGTGCTACTGGAGCAACCGCATTTAGAGAAGCTTGGACTTCGATAAGAGCAGGTCTTTTTGATGTTGTATTAGCGGTTGGTGTTGAACAAATGGGAAAAGGTCTTTTGGGTGGCACTGGAGCAGGAAAAGGTATTCCTAAAGAAGGTTTATTGGGTTCAGGAACAATGCCTGCAGTCTTTGCAGAAGCAGGTATGGAGCATTCTAGGAAGTATGGAACAACTTTTGAGCAATTTGCAAAAATTTCTGTAAAAAATCACCATCACTCGACCATGAATCCTAAGGCAATGTATCAAATAGAAACACCTTTAGAAGAAGTTATGAACGCTGAGATGATTTCTTATCCAAATTCTAAGTTAATGTGTTCAGTTAATGTAGATGGATCTGCAGCTGCTGTTCTTGTTTCAGAAAAGAAAGCTAAAGAGCTTGGAATGGCTAGAGCTGTAAAAGTTAGAGCTTCTGCATTAACAAGCGATCCTTACCAGGAAAGAGATCTGGTTATGCCAGATGTAAATACTTGTACTAGAAAAGCAGCAAAAGAAGCTTATGAAATGGCTGGTGTAGGCCCAGAAGATATTGATCTGGTGGAGCTACACGATTGCTTCGCTACAGCCGAGATGCTTCATTATGAAAACCTTGGTCTTTGTGAAGACGGAGAAGCTGGCAAGATGATCGATGAAGGTGAAGTTGCCTTAGGTGGAAAAGTTCCTGTTAACGTATCTGGAGGACTGCTATCAAAAGGCCATCCCTTAGGAGCAACAGGAATAGCTAATATATATGAAGTCTGCACACACCTGAGAGGAGAAGCAGGAGAAAGGCAAGTTGAAGGCGCTAAACTTGGTCTTACTCATGTTATAGGCTTGGGAAGTGCTTGTGGAATACACATACTAGAAAAAGTTAACTAAAAGATTCTCTGCCATGTCTGTTGGTGTTGTTAGTGACACTCATAATAGGGTTACTAATGTTGAAAAGATAATAGATATCTTCAATGACATGGAAGTCGATACAGTACTTCATACAGGAGATATCACCCAGGCTAAAACTCTGAGCCTATTTACCAGGCTTAATTGTCCATTAATAGGTGTTTATGGGAACAATGATCTTAAAGAGCCCAATTTAATGGAAACTGCTCGCTTAAAAGGCTTTGAATTTGAGAAACCACCTTTAGTTAAAAGATTAGAAGGAAAGAATGTAGCCATATTTCATGAACCTGATGATATAAGTAATTTTCTTAAAAATAATTCTACGACTGATTTAGTTGTCCATGGACATACTCATAAATTTAGAGATGAAGAAATAGAAGGAACCAGAGTGTTTAACCCTGGAGAATGTGCTGGTATGATCAAAGGGAAAAATGCTGTAGGAATAATAGACCTAAAGAACTTTAAAATTAAAAGAATCTTTTTCTAATAAACAAATAAATTCCCAATATTACAAAGATGGAGGGCAAGGATAAGAGAAAGGGCCTTAGACTTCTTGTTGATAAGTTTTGTTCTAAAAATAAATCAAGAAAAAAGACTGCCAAAGCTGGAGCTAGAGAGACAGTCTCAAGCTCTATTGTGGCAGGAGTAATCAAAAGAGTAAGAAATACAATAAAAATAAATATTCTTAATTTGCCTGCAAAAATATTTGCCAACAGATAGCTAACCCAAAAGGAAGCAATCAAGTAAATTAACCAATAAAACATAACATTGCAGCAGAAAAACTAAAGTATATTTGTGAATATTGAAGAGAGAGGTGCTGATAATAAACTCCTCCTCCAAGGCGTTAATTTCTCTAAAGAGAAATTAATACCGTATTTAAAGCTTAATTCTGTAAAGTCTTTTTGATTTTTCTTAGAAAAAAACAGAGTAGGATTTATATTGTGTTGTTTAGAAATTTCTAGTACTAAATCATTAACTTTATTAAGCAAATTTAATTCTTCTTTCTTATCAAACTGCTTATTGAAAGTTTCTTGTGGGATAGTATTATTTTCATGATAAATCTTGTCACAAATATAACTAGTATCTTCTTTTAACCATCCAAGCTTGGAAGATTCTAATAACATTCTTTTTTGGTCGAAATAAACATCAAGAAGAAATTGTACATCTGAAGCTGCATAATTTAACTGAGAACTTCTTAGAGGTCTCCTAATCCAGTTAGATCTAGTTTCTTCCTTATTAATTGATACACCCAGTTGTTCTTTAACTATATCTTGATAACTAATAGAAAAGGACCCGCCAAGGAACGCATTCGCTAACTGAGTATCAAATATATTATTTAATTTTTCGTCGGTCCAAGAGAATATGGCTTCAACATCTTCCCTGCAAGAATGAAATACTTTTTCTACTTCTTTAGAGCTTAAAAAACTTAAATTCATCTCTAATTGTCCTATCTTTATACAGTCGATTATGTAAATTTCTTCTGAATCACTAATTTGTATTAGAGAGAGCTGTAAATTATCCTTACTAGTTCTTTTAAATTCAGTATCTATAGCTAAACAGCCTCTCTCTGATAGCTCTCCTGAAAGAAAATTTAGATCTTCTTTACTTTCAATTAAATGAAACATAGAGATGGTGCCCGGGGCCGGAGTCGAACCGGCACGAAGTTTCCTTCGAGGGATTTTAAGTCCCTTGTGTCTACCAAT
>CAJWPI010000038.1 GCA_913045055.1 uncultured Gammaproteobacteria bacterium
AATAGCTTTAGCTGTTGTAACAGGATCACAAATAAAAAAAGAAGAAGCTTCAGGCAATTACACTACAGAAAACGAATAAAAGATATTTTTTTAGTGATACCTACTAACTATTTGTATGGTCAAATAGTTATAGGAAAAAATGATTTTAAAAGATAAAAAACTACTCATTACAGGAATACTTACGGATAAGAGTATTGCTTATGCATCCGCAAAAATAGCAATAGAAAATGGAGCCGAGGTAATAGCTACTGGTTTTGGTAAGGGATTAAGAATTACTGAACGTGCAGTAAAAAGACTTTCAGAAGATATCAAAGTTTATGAAATGGATATTCAAGATCCTAAACAAGTGGAAGAAGCTGTTAAAGCAATTAAAGAAAATCACGGCAATATTGATGGAGTACTTCACGCTATTGCTTTCTCCCCGACAGAAGCTATGGGTGGTAACTTCATGAATACAGAATTAGATGATGCTTTAGCTTCTTTTGAGGTTTCTGCTTTTTCTCTCAAAACTTTAGCAAAAGGGTTTCAACCTATTATGAATAACCCAGCTTCTATTGTTGCTTTAGATTTTGACAACTCACAAGCATGGCCAGGTTATGACTGGCAGGGGGTAGCTAAATCAGGTTTACAATCTATTGTTCGTTATCTTTCATACTATCTTGGGTCGGATGGAATTAGAGTGAATGCAGTAGCGTCTGGGCCACTAGCTACAACAGCTGCAAAAAATATTCCTGGATTCTCTTCTATGGAAGGGGAATGGGATGAAAAAGCTCCATTAGGATGGGATACAAAAAATGCAGAACCAGTAGCAAAGGTAGTTAATTTCTTGCTATCTGATTTATCTGAAGTAGTAACAGGAGAAGTAATTCATGCTGATGGCGGTGCACACGCTATTGGTGGAAAGATGATAGAAGATTAAATTCTTTAACTTTTTTTAAAAACCAAAACAGCATTATGCCCACCAAACCCAAAAGAGTTAGACATGGCAGTGTTGATTTCTAAGTCAACAGCATCATTTGGTGTATAGTTTAAATCACATTCCTCATCAGGATCATTTAAGTTAATTGTTGGAGGAACTTTACTATGCTTTATTGACAATATTGATGCCATAGATTCAAAAGCACCACCACCTCCAAGTAAGTGTCCTGTCATAGACTTAGTTGATGAAATTACTACTTCAGAAGCTTTTTCACCTAAAACTGTTTTAATTGCTTCTGTTTCATTTTTATCATTAGCTGGTGTAGAGGTCCCATGAGCATTTATATAGTCAATATCTGAAGGAGTAATTCCAGCATCTTCTATAGCTTTTTCCATTGCTTTTACTGCTCCTGCACCTCCTTCAGCTGGAGCTGTAATATGATATGCATCTGTTGTTGAGCCATATCCATCTATATAAGCATAAATTTCTGCATTTCTACTTTTTGCAGATTCTTCACTTTCTAATATAAGAACTGTAGAACCTTCTCCCATAACAAAACCATCACGATTTTTATCAAATGGTTTACAAGCTTCTTTAGGGTTATCATTTTGAGTTGAGAGGGCTCTTATTTGAGCAAATGCAGCAATTGTCATTGGTGTTGTACCTGATTCAGTTCCACCAGTAACAACAATATCTACTATTCCATTCTCAATCATATTTTTTGCTTCACCTACTGCGTTTGCTGAAGCCGCACATGCAGTAGTAATCGTTACTGAAGGACCTTCTATCCCAAATTTAATAGCAACCTGACCAGTACTTGAGTTAGGCATTAATTGTGTAATTGCTAATGGATTGACTCTTGAAGGACCTCGTTCGTCAAAAGTTCTAACAGCATCTTCTGTGGCTCCTATCCCTCCAATACCTGTTCCAAATACAATCCCTACATTTGGTCCAAGTCTTTCTTGACTATTTAGCTCAGCATCTTTTAAAGCTTCCTCTGTTGCATATATAGATAAGTGACCCGATCTATCAAGTTTTCGCGCATGTTGCTTACCCATATATTCATTTGCATCAAAGTTTTTTACTTCACCAGCAAAAGTTACAGGAAGGTTACTTGTATCAAAAGAAGTTATTGAATCTATTCCAGACACACCATTAACTAAGTTCTTCCAAGTATCTTGAACATTATTACCTAGTGGATTTATAGTTCCTAGGCCTGTGACAACAACACGTCTTTTAGACATGGTTTAATTACAATTTTGAATGAAGTAAGTTAACAGCTTGCCCGACAGTTCCCACATCAGTTAGCTCTTCATCATCAATTTCTATACCAAACTCATCTTCAAAGGCCATTACTACCTCAACTATTCCGAGAGAGTCTATTTCTAAATCTTCCTCAAGTTTTGCTTCCATTGTGACTTTTTCAGCATCAATTCCGAGTTCTTCTACGAATAGATTCTTTACTTTTTCAAAAACTTCATTAACTTCCATAAAAACTCCCTATATTAAGTAATTCCTCCATCAATAGAAATTACTTGTCCTGTTATATACTCTGACTCATCTGAAGCCAAAAAAGATACTATATTTGCTATATCTTCAGGTTTTCCTATTCGTTTGATGGATAATTTATCTAAAATATTGTCCTTTTGCTCATCAGTAAGAAAAGATGTCATATCAGTGTCGATATATCCCGGTGCTATAACATTTGATGTAATGTTTCTAGATCCCATTTCTTTAGCAATTGATTTACTTAAACCGACTAAACCAGCTTTTGATGCAGCATAGTTAGTTTGTCCTTGGTTTCCAGCTAAACCAACAATAGAAGAGATGTAAATAATTCTTCCCCATTTGCTTTTCATCATATGCTTGATAGCTCTTTGAGAAGTTCTAAATGATCCAGATAAGTTAGTATTAATGACCTCATCCCATTCATCTTCCTTCAACCTTGGAAGTATGTTATCTTTAGCAATTCCAGCATTATTTACAAGTACATCTATTCCACCATATTCTTTTTCAATTGCAACAAAAGCATTTTCTACTGATTCAGTACTTGTTACGTTAATCTCGATAGCAGTTGCAGTACCATTTGATTTCATTATTTCTTCTACAACTTCTTCACCAGCTTCTTTTGATGAGGAGTAACCAACAGCAACATTAAAGGACTTCCCTAGCTCTATTGCTATAGCTTTACCTATTCCTCTTGATCCTCCAGTAATTAATGCAGTTTTCATTTTTATTCTTCTGCTTTTTCAGGAACAAAATAGTTAATTGATTCTCTAATAATATCTATTCCTTTTCCTTCGTATGGTGGAAGGTCTACATTAGTCTCACCTAATGGAGTAATTCTATTTCCTAATTTTAAAGCTGCCCCACCCCAGGTTAATCCGGCACCCACTGCTGTTATAACAAGGGTGTCACTTCCTTTAATTGTTCCATCTTCAATTGCATCAACTAAGGCTGTAGGAATAGATGCAGCAGAAGTATTTCCATATTTATATCCATATTTCAAAGTAGTAGCATTTGGAAGCTTTAAAGTTCTTTCCAGTCCTTCTATTATTCTTACATTTGCTTGATGGGGTATAAGGATATCGACATCTTCTTTTTTTAATCCAGATTTTTCTATTGCTTCTTCAGAAGATTTTGCCATTGCTCTTATGCCACTTTTAAAAATTTCTTGTCCTTCAAAAGTCCAAACTACATCAGCCGCTGCGTTTGGAGTAAACCTATTCATAGCTGAACCAAAATTAGGTATTTCTAAAATATCTAATTTATCTGAACTCATACCATTTGAAAAAGAATAGATTTCACCATCTTCTTCATTTTTACTTTCTTCAACAACAACTGCTCCTGCAGCATCTCCAAACAAGACTGCAGTATTTCGATCAGACCAATTAAGCAACCAAGTAATATGTTCTGAGCCAATCACAACTGCATTTTTATATAATCCACTTTCAACAAATGCTTTTGCTTGCTCTAAAGCATAAAGAAAACCAGCACAAGCAGCGTTTACATCGTATGCTGTAGCATTTACACATTCCATTTTTTGCTGAACATGTGCTGCAGCTGATGGAACAATACTATCTGGTGTACATGTTGCAAGAATTACAACATCAATATCTTCAGGTGTTAACCCCGCACATGCCACAGCTCTAAGTCCTGCAACAGTTGCCATATCAGAGTTGTTAACATGACAAAATCTTCTTTCCTTTACCCCAGTTCTTTGTTGAATCCACTCATCAGAAGTATCTATGAACGTAGCAAGATCATCATTTGTGACAACATTATCAGGCACACACTTACCCCAACCGGTAATCGTAGATTTCAAAATTCTCCTAACTAGCTAAAGACTCTAAAGAATTAATTGTCTTAATTTCTTTACTAGATATAGACTTTCTGACCATTCCAGCAGTTACATTACCCGGTCCAATATGACACCATAAATCAGGTTTTAATTCATTTTCAATGTTAAGAATTTGATCATAAAACATAACTGAACTATCTATTTGATTAATTAACGAATCTCTCAAAGTTTCTTTGCTAGTTATTTTTCCATTAAAATTCATATATACAGGAATATTGCCTTCCTTGACATCTATTTCATTTAAAGTTTTTTCGACCTCTATCTTTGCTGGTGAAACAACTCTACTATGAAAAGCGCCGGCGACTTCTAAAGGTACGATTCTTTTTGAGCTAATTGATTTTGGATTTAGTTTTATATATTCTAAATCCTCATTATTTCCACTCACTACAATTTGTGAAGCATCATTGTAGTTTGAAATCCAAATTTCTATATCTTGAGAATTAAGATTATTGATTTCCTCTAATGTTTTCTCCATATCACTTGTTAGCACTGCAGCCATTCCAGTATTTGAACCTTCAACAGCTTTTTGCATCTCTTCTCCTCTAATAGCAATAACTTTTAATGCTTCTGAGTAAGTTAAATATCCACTTAAAGCCAAAGCTGTATATTCACCTAATGAGTGACCAATTAAAGCAGAAGGTTCTCCCAATTTCTTTATTGTTTCTAATCCGTAACAATATGAAATTGCAAAAATATATGGTTGAGCAATATTTGTTTTCTTAATTTCTTCTGAGTCATTAGAGTTAATTACTTCCTCTATAGACCAACCAAGTGACTCATTGAAACTATCTATTAATAAATCTCCATGTGTTTTCAATAACTCTTTTCCCATACCTATTTCCTGGGACCCTTGGCCAGGGAACATACCAATCCAATTCATTATGCTACCTCAGAAACAACAAAGGCTATTGCAGTTTCTTTCTCATGGCTTAGAGAAACATGAATTGTTCCAACCTTATTTGTTTCAGCTAATTGAGATGCATTTCCATATAAGTTAACTGTAGGTTTTCCACCACCAGTTATTTCAATTTCTTTCCATTTCAAATCTCTCCAACCTTTGCCAAGAGACTTCATTACAGCTTCTTTTGCAGCAAATCTTGCACCTAATCTTTTAGCTGGATCATTAAATTTATTAGCATATTCTATTTCATGGTTTGTGAAGCAACGAGCCTCAAATTTTGATTTAGATTTATCTAATATTTTTCTAATTCTATTTAAGTTAACTTGGTCAACTCCAATACCATGTATATTTGACATTATATTGATATCTCAACAAGAACATCACCCTTGTTAACGGCCTGTCCTTTTTTTATATTAAATTCAACTACTATCCCAGGAATTGGTGCTGTTATAACTTTTTCCATTTTCATTGCTTCTAAAACAAATAGAGAGTCACCTTTTTTTACTTTTTTACCAATCTTCGTCATCGTATCAACTATAGTTCCTTGCATATCAGCAGTTATTATTCCTGGGTTTTTTATGTTTCCAGTTAAATCCATTCCAATTTTCTTTGGTCTTTGCGGAGCTAAACTAGGATTTGATGAATCATCGAGTGTTATGTTTACTTTTTGAGGCCTATCTGTGACTACTTCCTCTTCTTCTATCTCTTTTATTTGAAAATTTTCTTCAAGGAACTTAACGTGTATTTTGCTTTCTCTAAATTCTTTTGTTGATAAAACTTCTGAAAGTATAGAAGCAGTTGTTGGTACACCGACAATAATATACTCATCAAGACAACGCTTACCTTTCGAAATGGCTTCTTCTCTTGAAACTCCCCAAACTATTAACTTAGCTATTAAGTTGTCATAAAAATGAGATATAGATGAACCTGTTTTAACCCATCCATCAACTCGAACACCGTTTCCCATCGGTTCCCTATATTCTGTTATTGTTCCAGGAGTTGGCAAGAAATCATTATGTGGGTCTTCAGCATTAATTCTGAACTCAATACTATGTCCTCTAGCTTCAGTTTCAAAACCTTCTAATGAATTCCCGAGCGCTATTTTTATTTGCTCCTTTACAATATCAATACCATATCTCATCTCTGTAACGGTATGTTCTACTTGTAATCTTGTATTCATTTCGAGAAAATAAAAATTTTCATCTGTATCAGCCAAGAATTCTATTGTTCCTGCATTTACGTAATTAGATATTTCAGCAATTCTCATTGTTGCTTTTTCTAACTGTTCTCTTCCATAATCTGATAACCATATCGGAGGACTCTCCTCAATTAGTTTTTGATTTCTCCTCTGTAATGAACAATCTCTTTCCCCTAGATAAATATGATTACCATATTTATCACTTAATATCTGTGTTTCAACATGTCGTGCTGGCTTTATAAATTTTTCTACATATATTTGTGAAGAGCCAAAATATGCTTCACTTTCTCTTTTAACTATTTCAAAGTTTTCTAAAAGCTCTTTTTCATTATTTACTATTCTTAAACCTTTTCCTCCACCCCCATGAGCAGCTTTTAATGCGACTGGATAACCAAAATCAGCAGCATCTTTAGTTGCTTCTCTTTTAGTTCTTGATGGTTTGAGTTGACCAGGAACGGGATTTAATCCAGCTTTTGAAATAAGTTTTCTTGATTCAATCTTGTCTCCCATTGATTTAATTGTTTCAGGGTTTGGCCCAATCCAAATTACACCTTTTTTTTGTACGGCCTTAGCAAAGTCAGCATTCTCAGCCAGGAATCCATATCCAGGATGAACCATATCTGCTTTTGTGTCTGTGATTGCTTTCATTAAGGTTTTAATATTTCTATAGCTTTCTGAGGGAAGCGAACCTCCCAAGTAATAAGCTTCATCAGCTCTTTTGACATGGAGAGAGTCAGCATCAACATCTGAATATACAGCTATGGCTTCCATATCAAGTTCTTTTACAGAACGTATAATTCTTAAGGCTATTTCACCACGGTTTGCAATTAGGACTCTTTTTTTTGTCATGATATTTATCTAATTTGATAAGCAATTAATACCGCTAAAGCAGCCTTAATCATATCTCCTATCATGAAAGGAATAACGCCGATACTAAATGCATCAACCATTGAAATATTTAAAATCATCATAAGTCCAACTACTCCAGTCATATATATAGTCAATGTTCCTAAAGTAATTCCAAGAACAGGATTATGAGATAGTCTTCCTATTATTTGGGCTGCAAGAAAGAAACCAATAATATATCCTATTGTTGGACTTTTTAATATTGCCAACCCAGCAACACTTCCTGAGAAGAATGGCAATCCTGCTAATCCGGTAAAAAGGTACATTAACATACTTAAAGATCCAAAAGTACTTCCAAGTATTAACCCAGCAAGTATTACTACAAATGTTTGAGCTGTCACGGGAACAGGTGTAAAAGGTAGCTCTATTCTAATCTGAGCACTTAATGCTGTTACTATGGCAAAACCAAATGATAAGAAGAGATTCCTAGCAAGAGAACCTTTCTCAACCCAAGTAATAGCTATATTTTTAGAGGGGAATGTTTCCATGTTTATCTCCT
>CAJWPI010000039.1 GCA_913045055.1 uncultured Gammaproteobacteria bacterium
ATTTCTCTTCTTCGATATTAATTAAGCTGAAGGAAACAAATACAAGCAGATGGCAAATTGAATTGAATCTTATGAAGTCCCTGGGAGAGGAAAATAAGAAAGGAGAAGTGTTAAGCCCCATGAATAGTAGATTGAATCTTACATTACCTTATTCTATGCAGATTGGAGATAAAGGAACCAGATTAATCTCTGCCTTAACTTATATTAATAATTCTTTGGAGTGGAGTTACGGGCTTCAAGCTAAAATCAATAGAATTATTGAAGAAAAAGAATGGAATTATGGTGATAGTCATTTAATAAACGCTTGGATACAAAAGGATTTTTTTCTTAATACATCTTTGTCTTTGAGATATTCTCATTTTAATGAAAATAAAATTAGAGGAAGAGATTCATTAATTTTAGCACCTGTGCAGACTTCTAATCCTTCTAACTACGGGGGTAGATCATCTGAAATAGGAATAGGATTAAATATGTTACTTAATAATAAACAAAAAAGTCACTCAAATAGAATCGGCTTAGAGTTAATATTTCCTCTTGAACAGAACTTAAATGGACTTCAGATGCAGAAAGAATGGTCTATTCAATTGGGTTATCAGACCTCATTTTAATTAGATTAAAGTTGGAAGATTCAAACCCTACAGAGTGTGCCATCTTTAGATAAAGAACTCTTATCCTAGTAATTCCTGACCCGGTGACCAATTACAAGCTGTGAGTCCTCCTGCCTGAAGAGCTTTAAGTATCCTTAAGGCCTCCTGAGGGTTCCGCCCTGTATCCAAAGCATTTACTGATATATGCTGAATAACATTATCAGGATTAGTTATCAAAGTTGCTCTAAGAGAAACTCCCTCTTCCGATAATATTCCTAGCTCTTCAGATAAAGCTCCTTTAGGGTCTGCAAAACTATAATGGTTTAAATCTTTAAGACCAGGATGTTCTCGTCTCCATGCCAGTTTACAGAACTCATTATCTGTACTTCCACCTAATAATATTGCATTAGATGATTCAACTTCATCATTAATAGAACTGAATTCAATAATCTCAGTCGGACAAATAAAAGTAAAATCTTTAGGATAAAAATAGATTATCTTCCACTTACCTCTAAAACTATCATTGTTTATCTCTTCAAAAGCTGAGATTCCCTTCTCTTCTGGATCATTAAATCCAGGCTTAACCCCTGCTAGTTTAAATTTCGGTAAACTGTCTCCAATTCCTATCATTACTATTCTCCTCCTTAATTGATTTTAGTTATTGATTTGTCTTTGAGAATGATTATCATTTGCATATATTAAGGTATAAATTATGGAAAATAAATATCCTTTTTTTCTTAGTGAGGAAGAAATATTGCTAGTATCAATTTATAGAGATCTTGCAAATTCAAAAGCTGAGTCTAAAACCAATAAAGAATCAGTAAGCAAAACAGTAAAATTTATTAAATCTTTTGATGACTTAATAGAATCAAGAGATCGTAAACATAATTAACTAAATCTTCCCTTCCATCAATAAAAGCTTCTCACTTTAAAAAGATCTAGAAAGAAATAAATTACACGGTAATCTTTTTATAGTTATATATAAAGATCTATAGGATAGAATTAAGTCAATTAAAAATTAAAATAAGAAAATAATGAAGAACATAAAAAAAGTTATAGGACTTTTAGGACTAAGTATCGTTTTGCTATTTCACGCTTTTTTAAATGCCTCAGAAGAATGTGTTACCTCTCAATGGGGTCCAGATGACGAAATAGGTAATGCTAATCTTATTAGCCCTATGTCTGTACTAAAAGCCTCGAAACTTATTAAGACAGGTAAAACGTATAGTCTTGGAATAGTCATTGATAAAGACACTCCGGCCTACCCTCCTAGATCGATGTCTTTACAAGTAGTTCAACCTACTCAACAGTTTGGTAATTTAAGCTTACCTAATTCAACATACAATGATGATATTTTTCAAGGTTGGTTTGGAATAGGATCTCAAATTGATGGTTTGGGACATATTGGTAACCCAAATGCAATATTTTATAACTGTTTAGATGGTAAAGAGTTTTCTCAAATAACGGGTTTGACTAAACTGGGAATAGAAAAAATTCCCCCTATAGTTTCTAGGGGTATTGTCATTGATATAGCAGGATATCTAGGGGTGAAATTCTTAGAGAAAGGCAGAGTTTTTAATTTAGATCAAGTAAAAGCGGCGGTTAAATCTAAAAATATAGAGATACAAAAGGGCGATGTTGTTTTATTTCATACCGGATGGACAGATGCTAAATTTAAATCTAATCCTGATGAATGGGGTTCTGGTGCTCCAGGAATTGATCCAGAGGTAGCTGAATATCTAGCTGATATAGGAGTGATAGCGGTAGGAGCTGATACATGGTCTCTAGATGCAGTTCCCCCCAAGATCGAAACAGAACCTTATCCAGGACATTTAATATTACTTCAAAAAAATGGAATCTATATCCTAGAAACTATGAATACAGGACCTCTGGTTAGAGATAATGTTAAGGAATTTTTATTTGTATTAGGTCAGGCTAAAGTCAGGGGTGCCGTTCAAATGATAATTAATCCAGTTGCTATCAGATAGCTAGATTTCCTTAGCAACAAGCACAACTAAGTGATCGTTTAGTAGGAATTAATAACCTAGAAGTAGTACCTTTCATTGTGGAGGGCTTTTCTAAAATATCTTTTCTTTGAAATTGCACATCCTTTCTAATATCTTCTTTTTCCCGTTTTGAAAGGTAAAAATCTGTTTTGACATGGAATAGATGAGCAGAAATATCAGTTCTTAAAATAATATCTCCAGAAGCATCTACCGAAAATTCATTAAAAGACTTACCGTCGCAGAAGATTTCTGTTTCATCTGGTTTTGGTATATTGGAAATACTTATTTTTGTTTTTTGTTGAGATTTAGTTTTATCACCATCTATTACTTGAAAAACAAGTAAACCTTGTTCGTCATCATGGAAAGCTTGCTTTACTCCTAGTGCTGGAAAATCAATACCATGAATAGTAGGAGAGTGATACTTTGTTAGATTAGGTTCATTAAATAGTTTTTCCCAACCACCAGGATCACTTACCTCATCACACATAGCTAAAGCTGATAGCTGTCCCCTTGGCCAATTCTCTCCAAGATTAAACCAAAATCCAAATTGACTATTATTCTCTCCAAAAAAACGAGGTTCAAAGTTTTTCTCTGCAAATAATTTTAATCTTTCATAAGTTAATTGATCATCAAACTCTTTGGAAACAGCTAGCCCTAAGGCTAGCATCCTGTCTGCAAGACCTATTTGATCTGATATAGGCTCGGTTGTATCGTCCCACTTTAAGAATCTGACCCCCTCTCGGTAGAGTAATTCTGCAAATTCTGGGTCCTGTGGTTTTACATAAAAGGCTATGGCTAAGGCATGTGGTGGTGGTGTTCGGTGATGATGGTTTTTTAAAGAGTCATAGTACATAGTCACCCATTCCAAAGAGCCTTTTTTATTAAAACCAAAATATTTATCTTTTGTAAATTCAAGCCAGGTTTTATATGCTGAATGGGCTTCTTTATTAAATACATTGTCATACATTAATAGACCTAATCCAGCTGCTGATAAGCAAAATGGCCAAGATTTAGTGTTTTCACAATGAGGTCCCATTGGGGTTTTTTTCCAAGTTTCACATAAATGATCTACAAGCTGATGTTGAGTCCATTCAAATCTAGCTCTATCAACTCCTGCTAAATTAAAGGGAGAGGCCCATTTGTCTTTTCCACTCACATAGGTATATAAAGCTTGTGTTAAATTTAACCAACCTTTAAAGAACAAATTTCCTTCTGCTCCAATTGGGTCAGGCTGCAAGCCCCAAGGAGCAACTCCATTAGCAGTCCAACCTGGTGCATCATAATGTCCCCAAAACTCTTCAGGTATCAAAGTGCCCTTCCATTCCAAAGGATAATTAGATCTGTCTGGATCGTGCCCAAATTGAGATAACCAATCCACAGCCGCCCAATAGGTAATTGATCTCTCAGCAATCTCATCAAGTATTACCGTGTAAATTTCTCTCCAAGCAGGAGTTCTGTCTGCCATCAAACCTATGGCATATGTTGATTCTTGAAGATCAAAACGAGGAAAAGAGCACATAGGAGGAGTTGATTTACGATCCCACCATTCATGTGGATCACCGTCCTCAGTCCAGTCATCCTGTGTAGTAGCCTTTTGGTAAAGAAAGTTTAGCCACCCTAGGGCTCTATTGTTAAGTTCTGGATAAGATTTATTTTGATTCTTCATAAATAGGTTTATCCATTAACTGTTATATCTTGTTTTTTTTCTGTATCTCTTTGAAATAGGCATTACGTTTTCTTATAACCTGATCTTCAGTCATCGATATACATTTAAAAACTATATCAAGCTTAGTCATTTCTAAAGACTGCCTATTCAAAACTACCTCAATGCTTTTATTTTCTCTCCAATATAAGTTAGAAACATCTCCTCTAAGTTTATCTCCTATTAAGTCCCTGAGTTTTATTAGATAGTTTTGGCTTGTTGAATTGTATAAAACCCTACCCTTATCTAAATCAATTCTATACCAGTATGTATCTAAACTTTCTGAGTTTATTTTTTCAATAAATGAGCTTTCTGACTTACATTCCAACCCTTTGGCCTCAGACAAAGTGTAAGCTGATAAAAAAAATAATAATAAGAAAATTAGCCTTTTCATAAAACAACTATACCAAAACAAGATTCTTATAAGTACATACCTCCTTAATTATAACTATCTAATTCTGTTGGTATAAAGTAGGAAGAAATTCTGCAAGATAAATCATTTCTTCAGAGCAATGTTTCTGTAAAGCTAATCCCTCTGATTTTGAGACAGTAAACTTACGTACAACAAAATTATTAGCTAACCAAGAAAATATAAATCTGTCTAAATATGTTTCTGGGCTTTGATCTGAAAAAACACCTAACCAAAAAATTGAACGTAGTTCAGAGCCCCATACCTTCTTTTGAACTACATGACACATTTCTGCAATATTAAGATTCATTCCTAATAGACCAACTTTCGCGCAAAGTACTACTATGTTTTTATCATTTGGATCATAGCCTAGGATTTCTTCAGGAGAAATAAATTGAATCCTTAGTTTCATCATATCACCACCAATATACTCATGCACAAGATGATGTGAACCAATAATTTCTCCTACTTTCTTATTTTCCCACTGCATCCAGACATGATCTTCAGGATGCCACATTTTGTAATGTTGAGTAGTTTGTAAATAATCAGTAAACCACCAAAGAAACATATTTGGAGTTACTTCAGGCATTCTTACGAAACTGGAAACTTCTACAGTACCATCTTGTAGGTTTCTAATTCCTGATTCAAAACCTATGTATTCAGAGTTATTAAATGCTTGTTTTGAAGCCTCTCTGCTAGGTAACGAAAATTGATAAACCGAAACTAAGATAACTATTAGTAAAAAAATAAAAAAGAATCTGTAGACCATGCAATGTTAACTTTTTTCCCATGAACGAGAAACTTTAATAAAATCTTCTAAAGGTATTTTCTCTGCTGTGTTTTCTGTCAAAACAGAAAAAACTTCAGAGAAAAATTCTTCTGGATTTATAGCACCAGATTCAGGAGCCAAAACTCCCTTGATGTTTATTCTCCCATCTAAAAGCATTTTTAGTCCGCAGGCTAAAGGAATGCCAGTTACTGCTCCCATTCCTAAAGATTCATAATCTAATTTCTCTAATTTAGATTGTGCATGACCTATGGATACTCCCACTGCCTCTTTCTTTCCATTTTTTTCTCCCAGAGCAAGACCGTAAAGAGTTGGTAAGGAACTTTGAGGTAAATCTGCTAAATCTGAAGTAACCATATTATTCTCTAACCAACCAAATAATCTAGCTGCAGTTCTTTTGGGAAGGAAGTGCCACTCAACAAGTGAAAGCAAAATAGTAGTTATGGATTGTCCGTCTTCATTACCATGAGCTAAATTTAATGATTCTTTTAACTCAGAAAAATAGATAGGAAAAGTAACAGCCTCTGGATGGCCAAAAATATGAGCTGAAGCTTTACCACTACCAGGGTAGTCGAAATTTACTCTTCCCATGGGTCTGATTAGTTTAAATTCTCCATCTTGAAAGACCTTAATCTTACCTGTCATCTGTTCAATAGCATGCTCCATAGCAGCATTTACTCCCTTTTGGGAACTCTCTTCTTCAGGTTTTGCTCCTGCCATATTCCAACCTGTATAAATTTTCTCAACTATGTCTAATTCTCTTATTGCCATTAAGCCAAGTAAATTGCTCATACCTGGACTTGCGCCTAAGCCTACAATTGCTGAAATCTCCTTTTCTTTCGCCTTCTCATCTAGTTTAAGCATATCTATAGTCGGTTCCCAGTCATCACAAATGTCTAGATAATGACATCCTGATTCTATTGCAGCTTCCAAAATTGTTACTCCTAATTTAAAAAAGGGCCCAGAAGTGTTCAATACAACATCTACATCTTGCATAGCTTTAATAAGTGCATTACTGTCTAGTACATCAAGGCCAATCCCCGTTACCTTGCTTCCAAGGGAAGAAGCAAAAGTTTTAGCTTCTATACTATTTAAATCTGCGACAACTAAAGATGTAATATTAGAAAACCCTTGAGACGTCCTAACTGCAAACCTTCCCATTCCTCCGCTACCACCAATAGCTAATATTTTCATAGCTAAGCAGTTAACCTTATTGATGAGATAATGTATATGAAAAAAAAGGAGAGCCAATGTCTG
>CAJWPI010000040.1 GCA_913045055.1 uncultured Gammaproteobacteria bacterium
TAAGAAAAGCAATCTCTTTACTGCCAGCGTCTTGAAGAGTATTTATACCTAATACTTCTTTATCTGCATCACCTTCAAACTTAGCACCAATTTTTTTGGCAAGTAATCCAAGTTTTATACTTTTCTTAGAAGACACCAATAAACTAAGATTCTGAGTCTTGATTTAGAAGTTCTATGATATCGGGTGTTATATTTAAACTATCATCTCCATCGTCTAAACCTAATACTGCATTACTATGAAGGACTATTTTTATACCCTTTGCTCTCATTAATTCAGTAACGACTTTTTGAAATTTTGGACCTTGCTCTCTTTGTATAACATCTACAACCTCAGCCCTCATTTGATTAAGTTTCTCATTTAGAAAATTTGCGTCTTGACTCAGAGATCTTAATCTTTTCTGTGCATCTACTTTATCCTCATCAGACATAGTAGGACCTTCTTTCTGTACGTTTTCTTGGATCTCATTAGCTTCATTTAGTTTTAATTGAAGTTCTTCAGCTACTTCCTTCCAGTCTTTACTGTTTGATAATTCTTCAAAAGCTTTTTTTGAAGCTTCTGTACCTATCAATGCAGCCTGAACATCAAGTACAGCAATCTTTCCTGATTCAGAAAATACAGTAAAAGGCAGAAAAAATAGAATTAATAAAATAAGTAAGTGTCTGCTATTTTTATACATAATGTGTCTCCAAATATTTGATCTAAGCTTTATAAATATCAAGTTTAACGTTTTAGGGGTACTTCTAGCTAGTTTAATCTTTAGAATTGTGTTCCTATTTCAAATTGAAAGCCTTCTGTTTCATCAAGAGGTCCTTTATTTCCAGGTGAAGTAATAGCTAAAGACATCGGACCCAACTGGGTTATCCATGTCACCCCTACACCAAAGGAATATCTTAATTCCTTCATGTCTAACTCACTGCAATTTATGTTAATTTGAACATCTCCACAATCCTTTGCAAAGACATTTCCAACGTCTATAAACATAGAAGTCCTAACTGATCGTTGATCTTCAAGAAAAGGTAATTTAAATATCAAATCAAAACCCCCTTCTACTAAATAGGCTCCACCTATAGATCTATCATCTCTGTAATAATAAGGATTGAACATAGGGTTACCAAACTCATCTAGAACTTGATTACCTTCCCCATCTATAAAAAATGGAGAAGGGGTAGCCCTAGGTCCTAAAGTGTTTTGTTTAAAACCTCTTACTGAATTAATTCCCCCTGAATAAAAATGTTCAAAAAATGGAGCTATCTCAGTGTCTCCATAAGCTTCAAGCGCACCTAATTCTCCTCTTAAACCTATAATTAAATTGCCACCAAATATAGGTTTATAATATCTATGTCTATAAGTAGCTCTCGCATAAGTTAATGAACTTCCGGGGACAGTAACTTGAAACCCAAAGGCTTGTGATTGACCAGCAGTAGGAAATAAACCTCTATTTAAAGTTACCCTTGACCAAACAAATTGGGTCTTCAGAACTTCAAATTCCCTTCCTTCAGAAGCTGTAAATTCTAGTATCTGTGAAGAAGGCATACTTCCAGAATCTATTGTTGTGTTATCGTAATTAAAATTTATACCTATTCTTTCAATCTCACTAATTGGAATACCAAACTGTATTCCTGCTCCAAAAGAGTCTGACGTATAACTTGCAATATTATATTCCCCATAATCTGATTCTCTGAAGTAAAGACTATACCCCCTGCTCACTCCATCAATAGTGAAATAAGGTTCTCCATAATCAAAGAAATAGCTAGTCCTCCAAGAACTATTATTAATTCCCACTCCTATTCGCTTTCCCGTTCCAAAAGCATTATTTTCAGAATAATTTAAACCTAAAACTAAGCCATAGGCTCCATAGCCTAAACTACCTCCTATGCTGCCTGAATACTCTTCCTCTACTGAAAATTCAACATCTACCTGATCACTAACAGTGGGAACAGGTAGAATTTCTGACTCTACTTCTTTAAAGAACCCTAGTCTCTCCAGTCTTAACTTTGAATTCTCAATCAAAGCATTAGAGGCCCAAGCACCTTCCATTTGTCTCATTTCCCTTCTTAATACAACATCATGTGTCCTCTTGTTTCCTTTAAAAGTAATCCTTCTCACGTAAGTTCTTTGCTTAGGATCTACATAAAAAGTGAGATCTACCTCTCCATTATCTTTATTGATATCTGTTACACCATTTACCTCTGCAAAACTATACCCCTCATTACCTAAGATATTTTTAAATATCTCTTCTGTTTCAGTTACAAGGAACTGTGAATAAATATCCTTTTCTTTAACTAAAACCAAAGACATTAGAAGATTCTCATCTATAGGTAAATCTCCTGAAATCTTGATGTTATTTATTGTATAAGTATTACCTTCATCTATATTAAGAGTAATGAAAACAGACTTCTTATCTTCAGTTATTGTGACTTGAGAGCTATTTAAATTAAACTCTACATATCCTCTATCCTTGTAAAAGGATGTTAAAGTTTCTATATCGCCTTTTAGACTTTCTCTTGAGTACTTATCATCGTTAGTAAAGAAAGAAAGCCATCCACCAGAACTTAATTCAAAACCTTTTAATATCTCATCATCAGGAAAAGTATTATTGCCGACAATATTTATTCTTTCTATTTTAGCTACTTCACCTTCATCAATTTCAATGTTTAGTTCAACTCTATTTCGGGGCTTAGATAGGGCATCTACCTCTACTAACGCCCCATATCTTCCTTGAGATATATATTGTCTCTGAATCTCTAAAGCCAACCCGTTAAGTATAGACCTCTTGAAAACCTGGCCTTGAGAAAGTCCTGCCTGCTTAAGTCCTTTTAAAAGATCCTCGCTTTTGATTGCTTTATTGCCTTCAAGTTCAATAGCTGCTATTGACGGCCTCTCGACAAGGCTAATAATGAGTGTATTCCCTTCCTTTCCTATCTGTATATCATCAAATTGCCCAGTTTTAAATAAGGTTTTAGCTACATTTTGGAGATCATATTGAGTTACGCTATCTCCTACAGCTACAGGCATGATAGAGAAAATACTTCCTGGAGAAACTCTCTGCAAACCCCCTATCCTTATATCACCTACAACCCAATTATCTTCTGAAAATACTTCTTGCACTGATAAGCTGCTAGTAACACAAAGAATAAGTATTAACTTACTGATTGCTCTAAAAGAAAACATTAGATTAATCTCCCTATATCATTGAAAACAGCTAGAGACATTATAAGCAGTAAAGCTAAGAGGCCCAATCTGTAGAAATATTCTAAAAAGGATTCAGAGATCTCTGAGCCTTTAATCTTCTCGGCTGCAATCAAGACCAATTGACCTCCATCTAGAATTGGGATAGGTAACAAATTAATAAGACCCAAGTTAATACTAATAAAAGCTATTGTAGAAATAAAGGGTATAAAGCCAGCCATTGCAGACAACCCCGCTATCTTTCCTATTTGGATTGGACCTCCTATATTATCTGATGAGACTGCTCCTGTTAGCATTTTTCCTATTGAATCTATTATTAAAATAATAATTCCGTAAGTCTTTTCTAAAGCAAGATAAGTGGCTCTAAAGGGGTCCTCCTGAGTGGTTATTACCAAATCATTCATAACACTATAATCTACAGCAATCCTTACACCGATAAGTCCCCTCTTTATGCCAGTTACATCTTCCGTAGACTCAATATCTAAAGGTAGAATAACTATCTCATTTTTTCTCTCTATTTCAATAAAAGTATTTGTATCGGGTAAGGAAGAAATCATTTCTTGAAAAGCTCTAAGGCTCTTAACGGGCACTCCTCCTATACCTAAAACTTTATCTTGCTTTAATAATCCAGATTTATATGCAGAGCCTGAAGGTAGTACCTCTGAAATTTCTATTGGAGAAAATGGTTCTATACCAAAAGTAGTAAGTATACTTTCTTCTAAGTCTTCAGAACCTAACCATTTATCTATCTTTGCTATCCCTGAAGTTTTTGTATCATTATTTCCTTTAATAAACTTAACCTTAATGGATCCTGTCTCTCCAATTCTAGTTGCAAGGGCCTGATTAAAATCATTTAAACTTACAATATTAGATCCATCTACTTCTAGAATCCTATCTCCTACCTCTAAACCAACTTCCTCAGCTAAACTTGCTTCATGGACAAACCCTACTATTGGAGGCAATTCTTTTGTTCCAATTACAAAAATTAAAAAGTAAGCTAAAACAGCTAATAAGAAGTTAGCTATGGGACCTGCTAAAGTAATTATGGCTCTAGCACCATGAGTTATTTCGTTATAAGAAATTAATTTAGTTTCTGTACCTACACCAGTTTCAGTTCCTTGAATCGGGTTATCTTCACCTAACATTTGAACATAGCCACCCAAAGGTAATAATCCTATGGAAAATTCGGTACCATTTTTATCAAATCTGCTTATTAGATCTTTACCAAATCCTATTTTAAATCTTATAACATGAACACCAAATTTCCTTGCTGCTAAGAAGTGTCCCAATTCATGTACCCCAACAATAACCACTATTAGAATTATTGAAGCAACTATCATAAAAATAATATCAATCATGAGTTTCGCTCTTTCTTTCTATTCTTTCCTTTGTTGTGGTTCTGGCAACATTATCAGCTTCTAAAATACCCTCAATCTCTTCGACAGCATCAATAGGCATCTTGTTCATTACAAATTCAATTATTTCAGGAATTTGATCCAACCTTATTCTTTTGTCTAAAAAGGCATTAACCGCTTCTTCATTGGCTGCATTTAATAAACATGGAGCTGTTCCTCCTACTTTTAAAGCTTCTTGAGCTAAAATTAAACAAGGAAATTTATTAAAATTAGGCTTTAAAAAGTTTAAAGAACCTATTTCAGTAAGAGAAAGCTTTTTTGCTCCCGAATTGATTCTTGTAGGAAATCCGAGCCCATAGGAAATAGGTATTCTCATATCTGGAACCGACATTTGAGCAACTACTGACCTATCGGAGAACTCAACAAGTGAATGTACTATCCCTTCAGGGTGAATAACTAATTTTATACGATCATTACCTATATTAAATAGCCATCTAGCTTCTATAAGCTCCAGACCTTTATTCATTAGGGTAGCTGAATCTACTGAGATCTTTTTACCCATTCTCCAAATGGGGTGATTTGTGGCCTCTTCTGGAGTTATCTCTCTAAACTCTTCTTGTTTAGTATTCAATAAGGGTCCACCTGAACCTGTTAGAATTATTTCAGATACATCCCCGTTAACGCTTGAAGCAGAAGAGATACATTGATGAATTGCACAGTGTTCACTATCAATTGGTATAACTGTAGATTGCTTCTTTGATACCAGCGTATTTAAGTATTCTCCAGCGGCTACATATGATTCTTTATTAGCTAAAAGTACTTTCTTGCCACTATTAATTGAATGGTATACAGAATTCAATCCTGCTAAACCAACAATGCCCGCCACTACAATATCAGTTTCAGAGCTGGAAATTAATTCTAAATACTTTGCTTCTTCAAAGATGATTTCAGTTTTTATATCTTCACACACTAAAGACTCTTTTAATTTATGTGCTGAAGACTTATCCTTTAAAAAAACATATTTAGGTTTAAATAACTTACATTGATTTAATACTTTAATGTAATTAGATTTAGCTGATATAAGGTTTATTGTGAATAAATCTCTATTTGATTCGATAACCTTAAGAGTTGAATCTCCTATCGAGCCTGTTGAACCTAATAAAGCAATATTTAACATTTAAAAGAGTTCGTAAAAATACAAAGAAGCTATAAATACTGGAAAAGATGCTAAATGGCTATCTATTCTGTCTAAAAAACCTCCGTGACCAGGAATGAGATTAGAAGAGTCCTTAACTCCAGCTATCCTTTTAAACAGACTGGCAGTAGCATCACCAACTATTGAAAAAATACAGGCAATAAAAATAATAACTATTAAAGGGAACCAGTTAGGAGAAAAAAATAATCCAAGAAAAGATAAAACAACCATAGGTGTTAAGAATGAAGATATCAAAGCACCTTCTAGGGTCTTTTTTGGACTTATATTGGGAAGAAATTTTCTTCTTCCAAATTTTTTACCAGAAAAATAAGCTATAGAATCCATTAAAGCTCCTAAGGTTATCAAAATCACTAAAGAAAAATTAGGAGAGGCATCTATTCCTAGACTTTTTAAAGGGTAAGAATTACTTGGAGATAAGATTAAAACCAAGGCAGCCCAAAAAGACAAATGCATTACTAAACTTGCAGGTGCCCAAAACATTCTTTGTTGAATAAATCCTTTATTGTGAGGAAAAATTAAAACCATCGCGCCCATTGTCACCCAATAAAATAAACCTACAAAAATAATAGTCTTCAGAGGTAAAAGGTTAAGAGGAATAACAAGTAAAGAAAGGAGAACTAACAGACTAATTGAAGTTGAAATAAAAATATGAAACCTCAATCGCAGATGTTCCCATAGAGATACTCCAACAATGCAACTAGCAATATAAAGAATAATACTATGTGGTAGATATAGAACCCCTAAAAGTAATGAAAAAGCAATTACCAATCCAGTTATTATTCTCGTTTGATTCATAGTTCAATTAATTTTAAAAGTTAGAAGTATCTCCATATCTTCTGTTTCTTTTAGAAAATTCATCTAATGCAATATCCAA
>CAJWPI010000041.1 GCA_913045055.1 uncultured Gammaproteobacteria bacterium
GTTTTATCTTCATCAGATATCACCATCTCTTCAGGTCTAGGAACTAGTGTATTAATTTCTTCAAAAGCTCTATTTATTTCTCCTTGAAGTTTCTCAGCTGCATCCATCTTTGCTCTAATGGACACTGCTTGGTCAACAGGTAAGGAATTTAATATCCCTTCTACCTCGTCATCTTCAGGTGCAGAAAACAAGAACTGACTAGCTAGTAAAGCTATTACACTAGCTGTAAGAAACGTTTTAGTCAGATTAATCATAACTAAATCTCTCATATTTTTAGGCGGAATTGCGAATTGAACATCATTTCGACAAAATTCTCAACATTTTGTCATTCTAAAATAGATTTTCCCCAACCTAGCTTACTTCTGCACCCAAAGAAATACTCATTATCTAAAGGGTGAATTAGAGATACTTCTTCTTTTGATTTTGATATTTCAATAGAAGATCCCTCTTTTATATCTATATTTTCTTGGCCATCAAAGCTTAGTTCTGAATTTTGATTACTATCAATCTTATTTAAGACTATTCTTACCTTCTTGTGTTGATCTATTATTATAGGTGTGGTGTTAAGACTATGGGGAAACATAGGCATTACGCCTATAATATTTAGGTCTGGATGAATTAGCGGACCACCACCTGAAAGAGAATAAGCAGTAGAACCAGTTGAAGAAAATACAATTAGACCATCTGCTCTTTGCTTATAAACAAACTCACCATCAATGAAAACATCAAACTCAATCATTTTTGCTACCGCACCTGAATGAAGCACAATTTCATTTAGAGCTTTTTGTTTTAAAAGACTTGAGTTAAGTTTGGATTGCAGAAAAGACCTGTTATCTATTTTAAATTCCCCTTTAAGGATTGAAGGCAGACTCTTCTTTATATTATCAGGAGCTATATCAGTTAGAAATCCTAGGCTACCAAAGTTTATTCCTAATATTGGTATTCCTTTTATCCCATATTTCTTGGCAGTGTTTATGATAGTCCCATCTCCACCAATAGAAATTAGTAAGTCACAATTTTTTTCAATTTGATCAGGGGAAGATCTATATTTTCTTAATGAATCAAAAGAATTAACTAAATTATCTTCTATCAAGATCTTTTTTTCTTCTTTTAACAATATATCAACTATGGACTTAATTATTTCTTCATGCTTCTTGTCCACAGATAATCCTGTTAAAGCTATTTTATTTAAATTTTTATTCATATTGTTACCATTTTCTTACCCAGTATATGAATATGGTGTCAATTCCTGCAATTACCACCTTAAAAACATATTTTGTTAAAGCAATTATAAATGCAGTTTTTAAATCCATACCTGCAAGCACCCAAGTAAATTGGTAAATCATGGTGTCTAGTAGTTGGGAAGTTATGGTAGAAAGATTGTTTCTTAGCCATAATTTAGATTCACCAGTATAACTCTTAATTTTGTGGAAAAACCAGACATCAAAGGTCTGACTGATAAGATATGCTGTAAGAGAGCCTATAACGAATATTGGTGAATAGCCTGCTAAAGTCGAAATTGCATTGTGAACTTCTAGAGCTGATCCAGTTATATTAGATGGTTTAAATTGTATGCTGATTAATAAAGTTATCATTACTGCAATATTGGCTACAAAACCCAGTAAAACAGCTCTATTTGCTTCTTCCCTTCCATATTTTTCATTTAATACATCAGTAGCAAAATAAATGCCTGAATATAAGATTGCTCCCATACTCGCTGTAAAGCTGTAACCAAATAACTCTAGCTCACTTACCTTACCTCCTTGCAGATTACCCAGAACAATTCCAAGAACTACAGCTGTATATAAACCGTATTTTCCAAAAAACCTATAAAGAAGAATTGCAAGCCCTAAATCATAGATTACTGTTAACAGCCAAAGTGTTTCTTGGTTAAAAGCTAGATCAAACATTATTTTAATATATGAATTTTCTGTGTTTTATTGTCTCAGTCTAAAAAAAAAGGATAATAAGAGAAAGATGTTTGAAGAATTAAAAAATTTCATTGATGCAAGTACTAACTTAGTTTTCTTTACTGGTGCAGGTATAAGCACTGAATCTGGGATCCCAGATTTTAGAGGACCTTCAGGATTTTGGAAAACAAATAAACCAATTTATTTTCAAGATTTTATTGAATCAGAAGATATGAGAAGGAAATCTTGGGAAAGGAATGCTGCAACAAAACAGAAGATAACCAATGTTCAACCTAACATCGGACATTTAGCTATTGCTGATATTATGAGTAAGAAGCCACACTCTCATTTAATAACGCAAAACGTTGATAACCTTCATCAACAAGCAGGAGTTCCAGAGGAAAAAATTACTGAGCTACATGGTAATTCAACTTACGCTAGCTGTTTAGACTGTAGTACTAGATATGAGCTAGAACCTATTCACAAAGCATTTCAAGAGAAGGGGGAATTACCTTATTGTAAAGAATGTGGTGGCTTAGTAAAAACTGCAACTATTTCATTTGGTCAACCTATGCCTGAAGAAGAAATGAATGTAGCTCAAAGGAAGACAGTTGGTTGTGATCTTTTTATAACCATAGGAACTTCTTTAGTAGTATTTCCCGCAGCAGGATTTCCTAAATTAGCAAAAGAAATTGGTGCAAGATTAATTATTATTAATAATGAAGAAACAGATTTTGATTCTATTGCAGATTTAGTTATTCACGAACAAATAGGAAAAGTTTTTTCTAATATCTCTATTGACTAAAGTTTTAATCTTTTCGCTTTTTTTTATTTATTATGGGTTAGTGCTACCAATCCAAGCAGCTTACCTTCTTTCATTTCTTCCAAAGTTCTATTCGCTTCTGAAACGTCTCTTGTTTCTACATCAACAGGGTCAATTTTTCCAGATACAACTAACTCCATCAATTCTTGCATATCTCCTAAACTTCCGACATAAGAACCCATAAGTTTCTTCTCAAACAGAGCTTGCATTGGCAGAGGAATGCTTACTTGTCCTCCAAAAAGACCAACCACAACATAACTCCCTCCTCTAGCTAATAGGTTATAACCAAAATTAACTGATGCCTCAGCTCCAACAAAATCTACTATTGATCTAGCCCCACCTTCAGTTACTTCAAATAATTTTTCGGCTGCGCCTTCTTCCGTAGAATTGATGGTTTCTGAAGCACCTAGTTGTCTAGCCATACCTAGCTTTTCATCATCTATATCAACTACAATCGGATTTATTCCATAGGCAGCTTTAGCAATCTTTAGAGCTAATAAGCCAAGCCCACCAGCAGATACAATAACTAAAGAATTATCCTTGGTATAAGGTCCAGCTTTTTTTAGGGCACTATATGCTGTTAATCCTCGACATGCGTAGCTACCTGCTAGACTCTCAGGTGTGTCAGCCGCATCAAATAAATATTTTGGATCAGGAACTAACACATGATCGCCATATCCTCCACTGACGTGAATTCCTAGATTAGAATTATTCATGCAATAGTGTGTCATATCGTCATTGCATAGATCACAGTTTCCACAGCCCATCCAAGGGTATGCTATATATCTTTCTCCAATATTAATATCTTCTACAGCCTCTCCATACTCTACTACCTCTCCAAAAATTTCGTGCCCCATTGTTAAGGGTTTTCCTTCTGGTAAAGGTGAAGGAAGTTGGACACCTCCGCCTAGATCAAAATATCCATCGTGAATATGAACATCAGAGTGACATACTCCACAAGCAATAGTCTTTAACAGAACTTCTTTTCCAGAAGGTTTGGGTGTTTCTAATTCATTTTCTTTTAAAGGTTTTCCATTTTCTATAACTTGATAGGCTTTCATAAATTCATCTCCGGTATTTCAGTTTGAGTCAGCATAGATTATCCTTATATCTAATGATACTAAATCTCACTTAATAATTAAGGGAAAATATGACAAATCTAGAAAATTTTAGGCAAGAAACAAAAGATTGGTTAAACGAAAATTGTCCACCTGAGATGAGAAAACCAGGGGATGTTTCTTGGGGTGGCAGAAAAGCTAGATTCTCTCATCCAGATCAGGAGATCTGGCTTGAACGCATGGGCCAAAAAGGTTGGACATGTCCAACTTGGCCTAAGGAGTATGGTGGAGGAGGTCTTACAAAAGAAGAAAATAAAATTCTTCAAGAAGAATTATTTGCAATAGGAGCTAGACCTGCACTTGCTAGTTTTGGTATCTGGATGCTTGGACCCGCTCTTTTAGAGTTTGCTTCAGAAGAACAAAAATTAGAACATATTCCAAACATAGTTCAAGGCAAGATATGGTGGTGTCAAGGATACAGTGAACCTGGTTCTGGTTCTGATCTAGCTAGCTTAAGTACCAAGGCTGTTTTAGATGGTGATAACTATATTGTTAATGGTCAAAAAATATGGACTTCAAATGCTAATTACTCAGATATGATTTTTTGCTTAGTAAGAACTGGGTCACAAGAACCTAAACATGACGGTATAAGTTTTATGTTGATTGATATGGATCAACCTGGAGTAGATGTAAAACCAATTAAGTTAATTAGCGGGAAGTCTCCTTTTTGTGAAACTTTCTTTACTGATGCAGTAGTTCCAAAATCTAATTTAATTGGTGAAGAAAATAAAGGATGGACGATAGCCAAGAGGCTTCTTCAACATGAAAGGTCAATGATTTCGGGTATGGGATTGTCCGCGGGAGGGACAAGCAAGAAGAAGATCTCAGGATTAGCAGAAATGGCAAAGAGATATGTTGGTGTAGATGGACAAAATCGTTTAGGTAATCCCTTCTTAAGAGGAAAGGTGGCAAGACATGATATTAACTCTAGAGCTTTTAGTTTAACTCTCCAGAGAATGGGCGAAGAAATGAAATCAGGAGGCCCTAGTGCAACAGCATCAATGGGTAAATATTATGGAACTGAACAAAATAAACTTAGGTATGAAATTATGCTGGAAGCAATGGGTTTTAACGGTTTAGGGTGGGAAGGAGAACCTTTTTCTCCAGAAGAATTAGCAGTTACAAGAGAATGGCTTCGTTCAAAGGCTAACTCTATTGAAGGAGGTACTTCTGAAATTAACCTAAACGTAATATCCAAAAGAGTTTTAGGTCTTCCAGATTAAATTTTTTTAAGATTAGGAATGAAACTATGTCATTAACATTAAATGAAGAGCAACAACTGTTAAAAGATACAGCAAGAGAGTTTGTCCAAAAAAATGCACCTATATCTCATTTCAGAGAGCTAAGAGACTTAAACGACGATAAATGTTATAGCCAAGATCTATGGAAGAAAATGGCTGATTTGGGGTGGGCAGGTATCTTAATTGACGAAGAATACGGAGGTTCTAATTTTGGAATGGTTGGATTAGGAGCTGTTCTAGAAGAAACTGGTAGAAATCTGGTACCTTCGCCATTAATAAGTACGGCATTATTGGGAGCAAGTCTTATTCAGCTTGCAGGTAATGAGAATCAAAAAAAAGATTTATTACCGAAAATATCTGAAGGAAAACTTACCACTGCTCTTGCTTTAGATGAAGGAGCCAGGCATGACCCCCTTAATATCTCAACTTTTTGTGTGAAGAAAGAAAAAAATTTAGTTTTAGAGGGACGGAAGACTTTTGTTGTAGATGGGCAATCAGCAAATCTCTTAATAGTAGTAGCTCGTAATAGTGAACCTAATAATAAAGAAGAGTCTGACGCATCAAGGTCTATGTATCTGGTAGATCCAAAAAAGCCTGGAGTTAAAATAACTAAGATAAGCATGGTTGATAGTAGGAGTTATTGCGAAATCATATTTGATAAGGTCAAAGTGAATGAAGAGGATCGTTTAGGGGAACAGAATGTTGTCGGAATTATTGATGATGTCTTGGAAAGAGCGCAGATAGGGATTTCAGCAGAAATGTTAGGAAGTGCATTGGAAGCGTTTGATCAAACAATTCAATATTTAAAAGATAGGAAGCAATTTGGAAAACCTATAGGCTCTTTTCAAGCCCTCCAACATAGAGCAGCACATATGTTCTCAGAATTGGAGCTTACTAAATCGTCAGTGCAAGGAGCTCTTAATGCAATAGATGAAAATTCAAATGATAAGTCAAGATATGCAAGTCTAGCTAAATTTAAAGCTGGAGAGACATTAAACCTTGTAAGTAATGAAGCTGTTCAGATGCATGGAGGTGTAGGAGTTACAGATGAATTTGATATAGGTTTCTTTCTTAAAAGAGCTAGGGTAGCTGAACAGATATTTGGATCTTCAGACTATCATTTAGACAGGTATGCAGTATTAAGTGAATACTAAGAATACAGCTGGGGTTGCCCTCTCAAACCTTCTGCTTCTTATGCAACAACTTAGAGACCCTAAAAGTGGGTGTGAATGGGACAAAAAACAAAACTTTCAGAGTTTAAGTATGTTTACTTTAGAAGAAGCCTACGAAGTAGTAGATGCTATAGAAAGAGAAGATTATGAATCTTTGAAAGAGGAATTAGGAGACCTTTTATTACAAGTAGTTTTTTATTCTCAAATAGCTTTAGAGAAGGATCTTTTTTCTTTTAAAGAAGTAACAGAATCTATTTCAAATAAATTAATTGAAAGACACCCTTATGT
>CAJWPI010000042.1 GCA_913045055.1 uncultured Gammaproteobacteria bacterium
TTTGATTATTCCCAATGTATCTATAAAAGAGTTAGTAAAAGGGAAATCCATCTTAATTCCGCTAATCGGAAAGTTGTCTATTGCTCTTTGTGTTTGTGGTCCCCACAAAGCATTGAAAGGAATTTTTACCTCTCCTAAAGTATCCTTCTCTATTCTGTAACGTTTCTTAGGCATAACTTCCTATAAAGAGTCTATATTCTATCAAATAAGATTAACATTTAACGATAAAGCTATCAGAAGGTATAATTTAGAAATAAGAAAAAAAAATGACTGAAAAGAAACCAGATTTTATAGATGTTACGTTGGGTAAGATCCCACAGAAAGAAAAAGGGGCTCTAAGTCCAGTTGAATGCAAAACAACTGAAGAATTAAGAAGACATCAATTAGAAAGACTAGCAAGCGGTTTCAGGTTATTTGCTCATTTTGGATTTGATGAAGGTCTAGCAGGACATATAACTTTAAGAGATCCTGAATTCCCTCATTATTTTTGGGTAAACCCTTTTGGAGTTCATTTTGAACAAATACGTATTTCTGATCTGCTTCTGGTTAGTAAAGAAGGAGAAGTGGTACAAGGCGATAGGCCTCTGAATACAGCTGCATTTGCTATCCATTCAGCTTTACATAAAGCTAGGCCTGATGTTAATTCTGCTGCTCATTCTCACTCCATGTACGGTAAGACTTTTTCATCGCTGGGTCGCCTTATTGAGCCAATAACTCAGGATGCATGTGCTTTCTTTGAAGACCATACTCTTTTTGATGATTACACTGGAGTAGTTTATGAGTCTTCAGAAGGAGACAGAATAGCAGAAGCTCTTGGAGATAAAAAAGCAGTTATCCTAAAGAATCATGGTCTTCTAACTACTGGAAATACTATAGACGGAACCTTATGGTTGTTTCTTTCTATGGAAAGATCTTGTCAATCTCAATTAATGGCAGAAAGTGTTGGTCAAATGGAAAGAATTCCAGACGATGTTGCCAAACTTACCAAAACCCAAGTAGGAACTGACATGGCTTTGTGGGCAAGCTATCAACCACTTTATGACCTGATGTTACAAAAAGATGATAGTTTTCTTAACTAAACCTCTTCAATGAAGTTAAGAGTTTAATCCCTTAATAGCTCCTCAACTTGCCAAAGAGTATCCTTTCCAAAGAATATTTCTTCTCCAACAAAAAAAGTGGGAATACCAAAAGTTCCTCTATTCACAGCCTCTTCTGTATTGGATATCAGTTGAGCCTTGATCTCAGGATCTTGCATTTGTTCCATTAATCTTTCTGCATCGAAGCCAGATTCAGTGAGAGCTTCTTTGATTACAGCTGGATCATCCATTTTTTTAGGTTCCTCCCACATATGCTTAAGGACTTCATCAATATATTTATCTAAATACCCATCCTTTTGCGCTCCAACTGCTCCCCTTATTATTTGAAGTGAAATAACTGGAAAATGTGGATTCATTTTAAATTTATCTATTCCATGTCTTTCTTGAAAGCGCTGCATTTCAATAGATTGATACTCATTTTTATTCATAATTCCAAAAAAAGCTTCCATTGGAGGTTTGTTATTTGTGGCTTTAAAAATTCCTCCTAAAAGAACAGGGATATAATTAAACTTGGCACCGGTTCTTTCCTCTATACCTGATACAACTTTATGACTTAAATATGCATTTGGACTTGCAAAATCAAAATAAAAATCAACTTGTTTAGTCATTTATTACTCCTTTTATTTATTCTTCTTCTCGCATTATTCTAGAATCCATATCTTCAAACTCTTCTACTAATAGAGAATAATCTAAATTCATACAAGCTCCTTCAGCAAAATCATTAAAGACTTCTTCAGAAAACCCACTTCCATCAGAATAAGAAATGCCGAATAGCGTTTCACATTTATCTTGCATATGAAGTCTATCGTCATTTAGTAATTTTGAAAGGATATTTTCTCCAGTATATTCATCGTTTGACATAAAGATTCCTTTATCATTTTCTGAATCAAAGACTATATATTTTTCTTCATTGCCTAATGACCAGGATTTCCATTCTGGCAAATCCTGTTTTCTTCCTTTTCCTGGATTACCTGTATAAGCGAATTCACCCCAATAAGACATGATTTGTCCAGAAAGTTTTTTAGCAGCTGGAAAAGCATCTTTCCCTACAATGAAGGTTCTAACAATATTGTTATCCAGAGCACCTCCCATAACAAATATGATTTCGAGAGCATGAGCAGCACCATATAGCTTAGAGTAATCCATTCCATTAAAGAGAGGGAGTTCATCCCAATCAAACCTGTAAACGAAAGTTGATTTATGGCCTGATTCAACTAATTTCCTTGCTGGAGTATCAGCTGCTCTTCTTTTCCAATCTGCTGAGCCATAGTAGCTAACTGCATCATAATGTTCTGGTTCTTTTATTAAAACAGGCATATTCCCTATAAAAGAAAACACACCTGAAGCTTCTTTCCATTCTACAAATCTAGGATTCAAGGCATTAAAAAATTTACTTTCATCCCTATTAGTTCCAAAAATCACTGGTACTCTTTTTAAAGAAGGGTTTTCGAATATCTCATAGATACCACGTTTTGGTATAACGTGTCCATCAGGAAAAACTCTTGTCATTCCAGATCTTTTAGGTGAAGCTTCTCTGTATGCACTTAATAAAGATTGTGGAGACTGTTCTCTTAAGAAAGACCTAATCTCCTCACTCTGCATATCTTGTTGAATTTCTCTGGCCAATTCTAAATCTGGTGCTTTATTACTTGAAAGAAGGATTTGATTAATAACCTCTTTAGAACTAACTGTACCTGCTATTCCATCACCTATGAGGTAATTTTCCGCGTCTTGTATTGATGAATGCGAAACGAGCCCACTTTGAACTATAGCCTTATGAAACAGACCTTGAGCTAAAGGTGAAGAAAATATTGCAGCGGTATTATGACCTCCTGCTGATTCTCCAAATACAGTTACATTATTTGAGTCTCCTCCAAAATTTTCTATATTTTTCTTTATCCACCGAAGGGCCATGATTGAATCAAGTGTCCCATAATTCCCTGATAAGTCTTCTTTTGTTGCATTGTCTTCACTGAATGCGGGGTGTCTAAACCAACCAAGAGGACCCATTCTATATTGTATGGTTACAACAATAACTTGTTGGCTAGCAACTAATAGACTTGGATCATAAGTATCAGCAGCTCCAATGACATTACCCCCTCCATGAATCCACATCATAACCGGAAGTTTTGTATCAAGTGAAGACACCTCTGAGCTTTTGAACCTAGGACTCCAGATGTTTAAATACAAGCAGTCTTCAGAACCTATCCAAGGTTCTTTAGTATCTTGTCTTAAAGAAGAAGGTTGGAAACAAGCTTCTTTAAATTCAAGAGCTTTAAGTACTCCTTGCCACTTCTTAGCTTCCCTAGGGGCTTTCCACCTCAGCTCTCCAACTGGAGGCTGAGCGAACGGCACTCCTTTCCAAGAAAAGGTCTTATTTTCGTCTTTATATCCAATTACTTCCCCTTGTTCAGTTTGCCTCAAAGATTCCTTAGCAACGTTTTTTGAACAACTTAGAAAAAAAATTAGAGTTAAAAAAATAAAAATCTTTAGAACTAGAATTTTATAATCGCTCTGGAATGTAGTTTCACTAATCATTACCTAAGGTCTTATCGTCCTTTTTTTGATACCTAAATCTTGATGTAAATTCTTATAAACACTATCTACCCAATCACAAAGTAATGGCCTAGTGTCTCTAGGATCTATTATTTCTTCTATTCCGAACATCTCGGCTGTTCTGTATGGAGATCTTACCCTATCAAGAGATTGTTCTATCTCTTTTTGCCTTGCTTTTGGATCACTACTTGATTCAATATCTCTTTTATAAGCTGCCATAACACCTCCTTCTATAGGAAGAGAACCCCAATCACCGGAAGGCCAAGCATATCTAAGGTTAAGAGAATCTGAATTACCATGACCTCCTCCTGCAACCCCAAAAACCCTCCTAACTATAATCGAAACCCAAGGTATAGATGCTTGCCATACAGCGTACAGAGCTCTTACACCATATCTTATTACACCTGATTCCTCAGCCTGCAAACCTATAAGAAAACCAGGATTGTCTACAAAATTAACGACAGGTATGTTGAAGGTGTCACAAACATCAATAAATCTTGTCATTTTTTCAGAAGCTTGTGCTGTAACTGCACCTCCATCAAAGTTACAATCATTCGCTAAAATACCTACTGAATAGCCTGATAATCTAGCCAATCCAGTTACTAAAGACTTACCATGTCCTGACCCTATCTCAAAAAAACTCTCCTTATCTAAAACCAAGCTTAATATATCTCTTATTTCATAAGGGGCTTTTCTATCCTTAGGGATTATCGATACAAGATCTTCTTCTTTTCTATCAATTGGATCATCGGTTTCTTTTCTTGGAGGGGATTCCCATACATTGGGGGGAAGGAATGAAAGAAATGTTTGAATTTGTTCAAAAGCGTCTTCTTCACTTGATGCTTCATTATCAACAGCACCTGAAGTCGAGGTATGAATCTTACTGCCTCCAAGCTCCTCTCTCTCCATCTTTAACCCAAAAGCTCTCTCAACAACAGGAGGACCAGCTACAAACATTTGACTAGTTTCTTTGACCATAATAGAAAAATGTGAGGCGACAACTCTTGCAGAACCTAAACCTGCGACTGAACCCATACAGGCTCCAACAACAGGGACCATACTTAATAACCTAACGATATTTTGCCAACCTGGAAGTCCAGGAACATATGTAGCGCCCATAGTTTCAAGAGTTTTAACACTTCCTCCACCTCCACTACCATCCACCAAATTTACTAAAGGTATTCTCAAATGTTCTGCTAATTTAAGACTATAAAGGAATTTATTTCCTATTCTTGCATCAGCAGCTCCTCCTCTTACTGTAAAGTCGTCTCCTGCTACTACTACTTTTTTTCCTTTTACAGTCCCTCTACCAAAAATAAAATTTGAAGGAATAAAGTCTTTTAGATTGCCATCCTCATCGTAAGAAACCTTTCCAGTAATTTCACCTGTTTCGTGAAAAGACCCTTCATCAAGAAGCAAATCTATCCTCTCTCTTACTGTTAACCTTCCCTGAGTATAGTGCTTTGCTATCCTTTCAATGCCTCCCATTTCCTTAGCATAGTCAGCTCTTTTCTTCTTCTCTTCTAGATCTTCTTCCCAAGTCATAATTATCTCTTTCTGAAATTGATAATATTCTTACTCACAAAAGCTTGCAAGGTTTATGCATCTTACGTAAATTAAGTAAAAATTGGAGGAAAAAATGCAAATTGCACCTATACCCACGCTTTCTGATGAAATTAATGATATTAGATTAAGAACTGCCGACATTGTTGCAAATAGAATAATTCCTAATGAAGGAGAAATTTATGCTGGAGGTGACAAATCAGCAAAATTAAGGAAGGAAATAAGAAAAGAAGTAAAAAAGCAGGGTCTTTGGGCTCCTCACCTACCGGAGGAATATGGAGGAATGGGTAACGGCTTTCTTACTCATGCTTATATGAATGAAGTCTTAGCCTGGTCTCCTCTTGGAAACAGATTATTTGGCGTGATAGCTCCAAATTCTGGAAACCAAAAGATTTTAGTTAAATACGGTACTGAAGAGCAAAAGAAAAAATGGCTTATTCCTCTAATTAATCAAGAAATGGAGTCCGGTTTTTCCATGACTGAGCCTGACGTTCCCGGTTCTGATCCTAGATCTCTTCAGACAAGTGCTGTTAAAGATGGAGACGAATGGGTTATAAATGGCCATAAAATTATGACTTCAAACGGAAAAAGAGCAGATTTCTTAGTAGTAATGTGCAGAACTGAAGGCGACGACGATGATGCAGGAAATGCTAATATGAAAATGACCCAAATTATCGTTCCGACTGATACTCCAGGAGTTGAAAGAATTAGATCTGTTCCTATTTGGGGCCATACAGGTGGGGATCACATGGAAATAAAATACAAGGATGTCAGGGTTCCGCTAGATAATGCTTTAGGTGCTAGGGGTTCTGGACATCAGGCTGCTCAAGATAGACTGGGAGCTGGCAGAGTCTATCACTGCATGAATACTATTGGTCAGATGTGGAGAGCTTTTGACATTATGGTTCGTTACTCTACGGAAAGAGAAGTACACGGAGGTAAATTAGAAACCAAGCAGTTTATTCAAGGTTTTATAGCAGACTCATATATAGACATTCAAGCAGCTAGGCTTATGACCATTCATTGCGCTGAAATTATGGACAAAGAAGGTGACTCAAGGGTTGATATTTCTGCAATTAAAGTTTTTGTTCCTGAAGCAGGAAGTAGAGTAGTAGATCGAGCAATACAAATACATGGTTGGAGAGGCGTATCAAGTGATCTACCTCTTGCTGGAATGTTCCAAGGCTTCAGAACTTTAAGATTAGCTGATGG
>CAJWPI010000043.1 GCA_913045055.1 uncultured Gammaproteobacteria bacterium
AAAAATACCTCGATGGATGTGCAAATCATTGGATGCCACAAGAAATTAATATGACTCCAGATATAGCACTTTGGAAGTCAGATGATGGCTTGTCTGAAGATGAAAGAAAAATTGTTATGAGAAGTCTGGGTTTCTTTGCAACTGCAGATTCACTTGTAGCAAATAACTTAGTTCTTTCCATATACAGACATATAACAAATCCAGAATGTAGGCAATACTTACTAAGACAAAGCTTTGAAGAAGCTATACACACTCATGCCTATCAGTATGTAATAGAGTCATTGGGTATGGAAGAATCTGAAGTATTCAATATGTATAGAGAAGTGCCTTCGGTTGCTAGAAAGGCAGCTTGGGCACTGAATTTTACAAAAAACTTAGAAGATCCCAGCTTCAAAACTGGAACTAGTGAGCAAGATAAAGAGCTTCTCCGCAACCTGATAGCCTATTACTGCGTGCTTGAGGGAATGTTCTTTTATTGTGGATTTACTCAAATTCTTTCAATGGGAAGAAGAAATAAAATGACAGGAACCTCAGAGCAATTCCAATATATCCTCAGAGACGAATCAATGCACTTGAATTTTGGGATTGATATGATTAACCAAATCAAGCTAGAAAACCCGCATCTATGGGATGAAGCTATGAAAGAAGAAGCAGCTTCAATGATACTTCAGGGTATGGAATTAGAGATTGAATATGCAAAAGATACAATGCCAAGAGGCGTCTTAGGCATGAACGCTAAGATGATGGAAGAATATTTGAATTATATAGCAAACAGAAGGCTTGTTCAGTTGGGATTGACAGAAGAATTTCCTAAAGTAGAGAATCCTTTTCCATGGATGTCAGAAATAATGGATCTCCGAAAAGAAAAGAATTTTTTTGAAACTAGAGTTATAGAATATCAAACAGGTGGTGCTCTTAACTGGGATTAATGATCAAGGTAATAGGTCATAGAGGAGCTTCTGAAAACGCTCCAGAAAACACATTATCCTCTATATCAGAAGCATGGTCTCAATCAGCTGATGGAGTAGAAGTTGATGTCAGACTCACTAAAGACCTAAAGCTTGTCTGTATTCACGATAAAAATACTTTGAGAACATCAGGAAAGGATGCCCTAGTAAAAAATACAACGTTGGAAGATCTCAGAAAAATGGATTTTGGTGCATGGAGAGGGAAGGAATGGATTAATGAACCCATACCAGTCTTAGAAGAGGTTATAGAACTTATTCCAAAAGATAAGAAATTATTCATAGAAGTAAAAAATGGAAAAAGGGCTATTAACCCGCTCGTAGATGTACTGCAGGTCTACAAAGAACAGCAAAAGAATATTTCCATTATCTCTTTTAATGAAGAAGTCTTGTCGGGAGTTAAGGAACTTTTACCTGACATTACAGTTAATCTGTTAGTTTCTTTTGAAGAAGAAGTAGAAAAGCAAAAAGAACGGTTATTATCAAAAATAAGAAGATCAAACATCGACGGTCTAGGTTTGCAGTCCCACATGCAACTGACAAAAGGATTTCTTAGAGCTTTGTTGAAAGAAAATAAAGCCATACATGTATGGACCGTAGACCAACCTGAAGAAGCTAAGAGGTACCAAGAGATAGGATTAGCATCTGTTACCACAAATAGACCTGGGCAAATCAGAAATTTTCTTTTAGCTTCTTAATCAATCGCACAATGAAAACTCATGATCTCAGCTTTCTTGAATTAGTAAAGGATGCTTTAACAAGAGTCAGAGAAATTGGCATTGTAGAAGTAAAAAATAAAATAGATAAAAAAGAAAACTTTCTGCTTATTGATGTAAGAGAAGAAAGTGAATGGTTAGAAGGAAAGATTCCTGAAGCAATATATTTTGGTAAAGGAATAATTGAAAGAGATATTGAAGCAAACGAACCTGATAAAGAAAAAGAGATGATTCTTTATTGCCAAGGGGGCTTCCGTTCAGCTCTTGCTGCAGATAGTTTACAGAAGATGGGATATAGGAACGTTTTTTCTATGAGTGGGGGTTTTGGTGAATGGAGTAAAAATAACTTTCCTGTTACTTAAAAGGAGAATCTTATGAAATTGTATAGCACAACAGGGGCACCAAATCCTAGAAGAGTAAGAATATTCTTAGCAGAAAAAGACATAGATGTCCCAATTCAAGAGCTCAGCATAATGGAAGCAGAACATAAAACTGAAGAATACCGTAAGATATCTCCTTCTAGCAGAGTTCCTGCTTTGGTATTAGATGATGGTACAGTTATTCTAGAAAGTGTAGCTATTTGTAGATATTTTGAACTGCTTAATCCAGACCCTGCTTTGTTTGGTAAGACTGAATTAGAACAAGCTATAGTTGAAATGCAGAGCCGAAGGATGGAAATGGAACTTATGATGAGTGTGGCAGGTACTTTCAGACATACCCACCCTGCATTTTCTGAATTGGAAAACCAGATTCCTGAGTTTGGTAATGCTCAAAAGAAAATAGCTGAAAAGAGACTTAACCTTTTAAATAAAGAATTAGAAGATCAAGAATTCATAGCTGGATCTAACTATTCCATTGCAGACATTACAGCTTTGTGTGCTATAGATTTTTGTGTCCCTGCCAGAATTGAAATATCAGAAGATTATGAGCATCTGCAGCGATGGATAAAAGCTGTAAAAAGCAGACCTTCTTCAGAGATTATGTAATTTATATCTTTGACTCTCTTGGTTGAAAGTCTAAAACAGTTGCATTAATACAGTACCTGGGTAAACCATTAGGTCCATCGGGAAAAACATGACCAAGATGAATACCAGACTTCTTTGCCCTGATTTCAATTCTTGTCATTCCAAAACTTGTATCGAGCTTTTCAACAACTGATCCTTCTATTGCTTTTGTAAAAGAGAGCCATCCAGTACCAGAATTAAAACGATCTTTGGTATCGAATAAAGGATCACCGCTTAGTTTATCTATAAATACTCCATGAGGAGTATTTTGGAAAAGTTTATATTCTTTGCAGAATCTAGTATCAGTTCCATTATTAAAAGCTACCCTATATGCTTCAGAATCACCTAGTTTAAAGGCTCCTAAGGCCTCATAAAAAGACTTTTCATCCATATAACCTCTATGTCCATAAACTTCTTCTCCGTCTTCTAAGAATAAAATAGTAGGTGTTACATCTAAAGGTGTTGCTGGTGTAATGCCTTCCAATTGTGTTGAGGTTCTAAAAGTCATTGAAATTGAGCCTTTATAATTTGAAGAAACGTTTTCTCGGAATTTTTTGCAGAAAGGACAACTTTCTGACTCTACAATAAGGATCTTTTTGCCTTCTAAAAGTTCTTGATTATCAACTAGAAGAATAGAAGACTCAGGAAATTTAACTCCAGTAGAGTGGTCAGGGCAATATCCTTGGGGATTCTTTGCTAAATAATCTTGATGGTATTCCTCAGCTTTATAAAATTCTTTAACAGGTTTAATTTTGGTAACTATTTTTCCATACCCTGATTTAGTAAGTTGTTTTTGATAACTTTGCTGAACTGCTAGTGCAATATCGTGCTGAGATTCTGAACTGGTTAGTATAATAGATCGATATTGAGTTCCTATGTCATTGCCTTGACGATTTAATTGTGTCGGGTCATGGCTTTCAAAAAAGTGTTTTAGTATTTCTTCAGCATCTACAACTCTAGAGTCATAAATTACTTTAACTACTTCTGCGTGGTTATTAGGATTGAATCTATTTTTTAAGAGAGTTATTTCGCGATAAGTAGCCAGAATATCTCCATCAGCATATCCAGATATGGTTTCAATGACGCCAGGTATAGAGTCATAGCCTTTCTCAGCTCCCCAAAAACAACCAGACCCGAGTACTAAGCTTTTAATACCTGATTCAGCAGCATCTTGACTACAAATGTTTATGCTAAATAAAATAGCAAACATTAAAACAATCTTCTTCATAACCTTAATAATACAGATGGATAAAAATATATCCTATGGGTAAAAGGAGAAAAGCTCCCATCCAAATATATTCCTTCCAAGATTTATAACCTCCTCTGTAGATATCTATAGCAACAGTTGTCATAACAATTAATATTATCAATAGATTAATAAGAATCACCACATCCATAAAACTAAATTAATTTGTGTCCTCTTTATGATCCTGAATCTTTTGATTTCTGTATTCTTGAATAAGAATATCGGCTTGGTCTTTGTCTAAGGCTTGAATATTTTTTATAGAGCAACGCATAACTTCAGTATAAATCTGATCATTGTAGTTTGAACAAGTACGCCATAATGTGCTCTTAAATATTAATGTATCTTCAAATCTAAGATTGGGGCATCGATTAAATAAAGTTACTAAAAAAGGATGGGACTTAGATGGTGACCAAACTATCAACCTTTGATCTCCTAGAGGTAACCATCCTGAGATATCTCCAACCCTGAAGCAAGCCTTTTCAGAGTTCTTTTCTTCAGCAGTAATTGGGCTCAGTAAAAGAAAAAAGCTAAAAGAAATAAGTGCCTTTATCCATGTACAATTAGTCATTGTATAATTTTATCTTATCTAATCTATTAAGCTTCTTTATAAATAATTCTCTCTTTGAAGCTAAACTTCTTGTCTTGAATGTTTCTTGATGCACTAACTTGAAAGGTCCCCTACCTCTAGTGTATTTACTTCCTTTCCCTGACGCATGCAACTGTAGTCTTTTCTCTAAATCATTAGTTATCCCTGTATACAGGGACTTATCAGAACATTTCAAAATATATACGATCCATAACATAAAAGAAAAAAGTTTTGAGTTATTTGATAATTACAAATTACAACGGATTTTATTAAGAGGTTTATTATACTCTCTAAGTTTCTCAGGTAAGCTCTGTTTTATTAACTCTACTCTAGAAGTGGGGTGTGGATGGGTTTGAAGAAATTCAAGGAACTTATGAGAACTTTCTTGGTTTCCCATCTTCTCCCAAAAGAACCAGCTTTTTAAGGGGTTAAAGCCTGCTTTTGCCATAAGTGATAGGCCTCTCAAATCTGCTTGCACTTCTTGTTTTCTGCTGAAAGGAAGTTGAATAATTAAGTTATTAAGCATTTCTGCATCAGAACTTTCTAAATCGAATATATCCATAATTATATTTGCTTCTATGTGCTTTTTAATTTTTTTATAAGAGTGTTTAAGAATAACATGCATTATTTCATGACTTATAACTGCTGCAACCTCGTCTTGATCTGAAGCTAAATTCAATAACCCAGAAAAAATACCAATCTTTCCCCCAGGGTAAGCAAAAGCATTAACATCTTCTGATTCAAAAACAACAATTTCCCAATCTATTTTTTTAAGAGGCTCATCTAAGGTCTCAATTAGTCGTTTTGAAATACATTCTACAGATGCTAATTGCTCTTTGTTAGAAGAGGAAGGAAGTACAAGCTTTAAGTTTTTCCATTCAGCTAAACTAAATTCATTTATTAGTTCCTCCACTAATCCTGATTTTATTGAAGTAGAAACTAAAAGAAAAATACTTAAAACTAGATACCTAAACTGCTTACCTCTCATTGAGAAGCTCTTTCCTTTAGCAGACCTGCTTGTTCTACCCGGGCCATGAAAGTAATGTTTTTTTGGTATATTATTTATCACTATAGATAAAGAAAATTCATAAGATTTTAGAATATATTTGAACCTTAACATAAAAAAATAAAACTATTATCCTGACTTTATTAGAGTTATTAAAAAACTTTGGTTTTTTATAGATTAGATGCATTACAGCAATAAAATGTAAAAATATATGCTTCATAAACCCAAAAAAAGGAAATACTAAAGAATGATTAAAAAACTATCCTATTTTTTATCGATACTTGTAATTTCAGGATTTTTAATCTGGGAATACAAAGTAAATATTCTTATTTGGTCCAT
>CAJWPI010000044.1 GCA_913045055.1 uncultured Gammaproteobacteria bacterium
TAAACCTTTTCAGGTTATCACTGCTTTTTAGCTAGATAAAAAAGCCCTATAAATACGCTATAAAAAACGTACCAGAAACGTACAGAAATCTCTGTTAAAAAAAATCACCCTCTAGTTTTTCAAAAATTTGATGGAGGAGTATAGTTAATTTTGTATAGTTTAGTTAATTGGAGGAAATATTATGGCATTTGGTGTAAAGACAAGGCGAAGTGAAACAAAAAATACAGATCAGAAAGATCAAGAGAATCAGAAAACGGAATGTTGTAACAGCAAAAAAGGATTTGTTTTAACTGATATCGATCTACCTTTCGGAAGAGTTCTCTGGTTGAGTTTTCAATTTTTTGTAGCAGGACTAATTCTTGCAATTCCTATTTGGTTAATTATTTTTCTAATAGTGTCTTGATAAAAGGAACCTCCCCCTAACCAATTGTAAGGTGGTTAATTTTTGGACAGTTTAATTATTTAGGGATAACATGTATCTGTGTGTATTGAGCTAAAGTTAAATAAGAAAATTAAGTTTCTATTAATATTGTTGTTACCTTTAATCTATTCTTGTGGCGGAGGGGGAGGAGGTTCTTCCGCTTCTCCGGTTGTAGCTGTTGCTCCAGCAGCACCAACTTACAGCTATGACAAGACTGCTCCTGGTTATACGAATAAAAGTTGGGATGTAGACACTCAGATGAGGAGATTGCATAGTGAAGAAGGAGTCTCCTTTGCGGGCTATGGCAGCTACCCTATTTCGGTTTCTATGGTGGAAAGTCAGGATTATATAGCTATCACCCTCTCAGGAACCACTAGTGAATCTGGAAGCACAGAAACTTTTAATTATGATTTTTCTTTGACTACTACTTCTACTGTAAGGGAACCTCTTTATGACCCCTCAGGAAATGTAGTTGCCTATTTATTTGGAAATGCTTTCTCAAATGCTGTTCTCCTTGGGTTTGCTTTTTCTCCAGAGTATCTTTCAAACAACAATGTGGAATATACCAACATTGGTTATCTTGATTTCGTATTTGATGATCGCAGGGATACCTTTGCATTTAATTATGGAGACAAAACAGAAACGGGAGATATGCCTACTTCAGGTTCTGCAACCTATGGAATTTCAGGACAATTAATCTTTACAGCTTATGCACCTGGAATCACTTCTTATATTTCTCAGGGTGATGGAAGCCTCAACGCAAATTTCTCTTCAAACTCTATTTCAGGATCTCTTGACTTCACTAGATACTACAGTTACAACAGCTTTCTTCAGGCAGGTGCTACTTCCCAGACGCAAATCTTAGGTGTACCTACGGCAACGATTAATTTCTTTGATGGGAGTATTTCAGGAAATCATTTTACTACTTCTGCTAATGTGTCTGTGTCTGGATTGATAGGATCTGGTCTCTCACAAGGCAGCTTTTTTGGTCCAGATGGACAGGAGACTTCTGGCACTTTCCTATTAGGTAGAGATTCTGATGATGCTTCAGGTTGGGATTATTGGGAAATGGTCGGTACTTTTTTTGGAACCTGCAAACCTAATAATTGTTAATTAAGGTACTTAATTTTTTATTTATCTTCTTATTTATTTCTTATGGCTTGCAGGCTAAAGAGATATTATTTGAAGGTAAGTACTTTGAATCTGAGGATAGCCTAGCTACACACCTTTACCTCTCCAAAGAATATAAGAAACTTATACTCATAACTCTTGAGGGTATTGAACAAAAAAAAAGTTGTGAATTCATTGAGCCTTTTCTTGAAACTTCCATAAAAGCTGCCAGTGAGCTTGAAGACAAAAAACTGGTTGAACAAATTTTTAAAGTTTCGCAAAGTTGTAATAACAAAAATAAAGGTATAGTTGAAAGTTATCTTGATTTTCTTATACAAACCAAAAGTTATGACGATGCTTATAAACTGTTAGAAGAATCAGGAAAGAATGATCTTGTCTTTAGAACTGGAGAAAAAAAATTAATTAGAGCTTCAGGCAAAGGAATTATTACTCAAAGCTTAAATATGGCTTTGATTCAAAATTCTAATGTGAATAACGGGTTTACTGCAGATACCGTAGTATTATTTGGGATGCCATTTGAAGTATCTGATGATGCTAATCCAAGAAATGAACTAGGTGTAAAGTTATTACACAGTTCTATTTTTTCAAAATTCTTAAAAGAGGATTTATTACTAAGATTGAGGACTCATCTCTATCTTGAAGATTATCCCAGTTCAGAATTTGATAGATCTACTCCTTTCCTAATGGCTGAGCTTGCTGTCAGCAATCAAGATATGTTTTCTTTTGGAATAGGTGAAAACTTTTGGGCTAATAACTCAGTGTTATCAACTATATCTATTGCTTATTCAAGAAACGTCTTAAGAAATAGTTTAGTTGATGGAGTTAGGGTTTCTGTAGGTAAGGTTAATAATTCATTAAACCAAACTAATTCATCAGACTACTTAACAATACAGGCCTTCTTTTCTGCAAAGAAAAATTGGAGCTTCAAGTCAAATTATACTCATAATAAAACAAAGTTTGGTTTTTCTACTTACGATGAATTGGGTCTTCATTTAGATAAAAAATACAGTCTCTCAAAAATGCAGCTGAAACCCTTTGTAAGAATCAACAAGAGGTATTACCAAAAAGAGTGGGTTGCCTACGGCTTGACCAGAAGTTATTTTCAAAAATCTTATGGACTTTCTTTGGTTGCTAATAGCACCTCATTTTTAAAAAACTTTAGAATTAATTTATCAAGAACTGTCTTTAATTCAAACCTTCCAATTTATGACAATAATATGAACATCATAGAAATCAATTATTCGTTAGTGCCCACACCTTAACACTCTTACAAGGTGGAAGTTACAGGTTCAAGTCCTGTCGTGCCCACCACTCTAAACCTCTTTAAATCAACCTTTTCAGGTTATCACTGTGTTTTATCTAGATAAAAAAGCCCTATAAATACGTTATATAAACTATCCCAGAACTATTTTGAAATCTCTGTTAAGAAAAATCACCCTCTAGATTTTCAAAAATTTGATGGAGGAATATAGTAATTAGTGGAGAGTTTAAAATAGAAATTACTTTATATTACATCTAGAATTAAAAGAGAATGCATCCCCTTCGCTGATAGTAAAATAACCTAGAGATATGTCTTCCCTTGTCCATTCAATATCCCAATCATCATCTGTAAAGTCTTTAACAGTCACAAAAATCCCTTCTTCATCCTCATCAATAATTATTGCTGGTGATCTTTGAATAGCTGTTCCTGCGTGTATTTGGTTTTTAACTTGAAACAGGAAGCCATCATCTAAAAGCTTTATAGGAAATTCTTGTTTTCCGTAGCTTGGGCTAGAAAACTTTTTAAATCCTCCATCACACCTATTTGATAAAATAAAAACTGAATTTTCATCATTAAGACTTTTTACGATAAAAGTATCCTTAGGATTCTTACACCATTTTCTATTATAAACCTCAGCACAAACCGATTTTTTACAGTCTCTGGTGGTAACATTTGAATAACTATCAGTCATCAAAAAAGGAGCGAAAGTTGGTAATATTTTTATGCCGTCTGCTATAACCTCTTTATTAACTATTTTGATAGAATCCAATTTAGAAGAATTACATTCTAAAGATAATCTGTCGCTTAAAATAAAAGAAGAAAAAAAGAAATATAGAAAAATTAATTTTTTCATTCTTCAAGAAAATTTATTGACCTATCAAACATGATCAATCTTTCTGGTCCGCTTGGATGGGAGCTAAGAAAGCCTGAATACACAGGACTTGCACCAATACCTGTCATTCTAATATGAATATCTCTAGCTTTTGCTAAGTCAAACCCAGCTTTATGTAGAATTTCAACTGAAATAAGATCAGCCTCATATTCCTGTTTCGTAGAATACATACGTGACCCTAAGTAAGCCCCAGTTTGGGCTGCGTCTGCTGTAATTTCTGCATTCCCAGTTGCAGCTCCCAACAATCCTCCAAGAATTCCCCCTATTATTACTCTTGCTTTGGTGCTTCTTACATGGTTACCTAAATGATGACCAATCTCGTGTGCAACTACAAAAGCAAGCTCTTCTTTGTGGTAAATATTTCTAGCTAAACCTGAATAGAAAGTTAAATCATTTTTTCCTGATGCATATGCATTAAAGATATTTACATCTTCATGCTTTACGTTCCATTTACAGTCTGATTTCTCTCCTAGATATTTAAAACATACCTTCTCAGCAGCAGGCAATAATTTAGTAAATATTTCTTCAAATAAATTTTCTATGTCTTTTTTCTTTCTAAAAGGTGGTTTCCTGACATTAGAAGTATTTATTTCAAAAACGGCATCCTTTATTTGATTTTCACTAATTTCTCTATCAAATTCTTCTTTTGCACTAGTAAAAGTTGAAAGAAATACCAAAAGAAATGCAAGGATCCCGATAAGAGCTTTGCTCATATCTATTCAAGATTCAAGAAGTAAAAAATTTCTTTTATTCTAAAGATGCTAATAAAGCTTTTTCAAAACTTCCATTTGATGAGCACATATCAACCGAATAAGAACATCCCTGATAACAATATTGAGAGTTTACAGAAAATGTAATATTTACATTCGCAGTAGTAAAACCTCCCTCATCTTCCATCAGAGTTACACTGCCTCTTGCTGTACCTCCAGTTGCTTGCCATAAAAAACCTACTGGCCAATCAGCACAATAAGTTTTTATTAGGTTAGTACTTAATCTCTCATTATTTACAGTTATGATCCCACTGTCCTTCTCTAAAGTCCCTATTCCTATCTGATTAGTACTAAAAAATCTAACTAATTTTTTCCAAGTATCATCAAAAGAGGCTTGATATGTTTTGTTGGTATCAAAAGGTTCAACAACAACCGTAGGAGCTGCTGCACAAGAGAATAACAACGCTAGAATTGTTCCAGAAACGATATATTTTATAAATTTGAATAACTTCATAAACTCTCCCCAGTGTTTAAATATTAACCATCTCATAAATTTGTTTTAACTACAACTAAAAGCTAAAAAAATATTTTTAAGTTATATCTGTGGAAATAAATCCTCATTCTCTCTTTGTGCTTGTGACTTAAGTTTTCTCTTTTAATTTATCTATATATTTCTTGGCCTCAGGTACAAGTCTATCGTAATTACCCACAGTTAAATCTTTTAAGCTATCTGGTTTGCTTAAAAAATCTAATTCGTCATTATCGATATATCTTAAGTCAACATGGGATTTTCTAACCTGCGGTTTAACAACCGCTGCCTTTTTAGTACCCTTGTAACAGCATATTGAACCATTTGGGCGTTTTTTCTCTACCATTCCTTCGGCACATGGGGGTGCTGGATTTCTCTTAGTACAGTCATTCTTTTTAGTTTCTTTAGAACTAACACTAGATTTTTCACGTTTAATCTTAATAGTCTTTTTAACTGGAGTCGCGGCTTTTACACTAGACCATATATCTTTGTAATCTCCCGGAACGTCACGGACTAATGACTTTAATTTCGGGCCCTCTAATCTGACGGCTGCCATTAGATTACTAGAACCATAAGAATCTCCCAAAATTAATTTACCGTCCCGTGTTTTAGCTATAAAAGCAAAATTACTATAATTTTCCTCAATTTTGAACCCATCAGGGAATCTATCAGAGGGGTTTTTATTATCCGGCCAGTTATATCTTGGTAAATCGTTTAATCTATTTAAAGTTGTATCTCGTATATCTCCCACATCAATAGAGTTCATATCATCAGTAAAATTTTTGGGATTTTCTGTGAATGGAATTGATGCAAAACTAAAATATTTAAAAGCCATCTCGCCATTTTTTATCG
>CAJWPI010000045.1 GCA_913045055.1 uncultured Gammaproteobacteria bacterium
GAATTAGGGGATTTAAAAGAAAACGCTGAATATCATGCAGCTAAAGAACAGCAGGGCCTTATTGAGAGAAGAGTAAGGGAAGTAGAAGCCAAACTTGCTGATGCACAGGTAATAGATGTACAAAGTATTGAGGAATCTGGGAAGGCTATTTTTGGTTCTACGGTTAAATTGGAAGATTTAGAAGAAAATAAGACAATTTCCTTTAAGATTGTAGGGGAAGATGAAGCCGATGTTAATTTAGGAAAAATTTCTTTTCTATCTCCTATAGCTAGGAATTTAATTGGTAAAAATAAGGGAGAAGAGTTTAAAGTTGAAACACCTGGTGGTATTAAACAATACCTTATACTTTCTGTAGAACATATTTAAACTTTGCCTAAAGATTCTAATAAAGATTATAAATTTGGAGATTCTTTTTCTAAAAGAGCCAAAGATTTAGGTTATAGATCTAGATCTTCTTTTAAACTAAAAGAAATTCAAAACAAAGATAAATTATTACTTAAAGGAATGAAAGTTCTGGATCTTGGATCAAGTCCAGGCGGGTGGTCACAGGTTACAAAAGAGATTATTGGTGCAGCAGGAAAAATAGTTGCAGTAGATCTCAAAGACATGCAAGAGATCAAAGGGGTTGTCTTTGTAAAAAAGGATATAGGCTTAATTGAAGAAGAAGATATTTCTTTTGAAGAAAAGTTTTTACCTTTTGATGTTGTTTTATCAGATATAGCCCCCAATATAAGTGGTATAAGCGACAGAGATCATATATTGATGATTAACCTATTAGAAAAAATTATATTTATTATAGAAAACTATTTAAAAAAGGAGGGCAGAGTTCTTGTAAAGGCTTTTCAAGGTGAAAGTTTAGACTTTATCACGAATTACATGAAATCTAGGTTTGAAACAGTTAGAATCAGAAAACCAAGGTCATCTAGGCATAGATCTAAGGAGTATTATGCTCTGGGAAATAATTTGAAATAAAAATGAGCGAACTAGTTAAAAATCTATTGATGTGGCTATTTATAGCTGCAACCATGTTTACTGTAGTTAGTAACTTTTCTGGACCTACTACAAGCACAGAGATAACTTATTCAGAATTTATTGCTAAGGTAGAAAGTGACCAAGTTTTAAGTGTCCATTTTAATAATGATAATTACACCATAAGTGGAAAAACAGTAAATGGGGAAACTTTTGAAACTGTTAAACCTCCCTTCCTTCAAGACAACCTTAGTGAAACTTTGAAAGATCACAGAGTGGCAATAGAAGGAGAAAGGCCTGAACAACAATCTTTACTTAAGCAGTTACTCATTGCCAGTTTTCCGATATTAATAATTTTAGCTGTATTTATGTTCTTTATGAGGCAGATGCAAGGTGGTATGACAGGTAAATCTGGACCTATGAGTTTTGGTAGAAGTAAAGCAAAAATGTTAGATGGAGGTAAGGTAAAGACTACCTTTGCTGATGTTGCAGGTATTGAAGAAGCAAAAGAAGAAGTTCAAGAGGTAGTTGATTTTTTAAGGGATCCATCTAAATTTCAGAAGCTAGGAGGCAAGATACCTACAGGAATACTACTGGTGGGCTCACCTGGAACTGGTAAAACTTTACTATCTAGAGCTATAGCAGGAGAAGCAGAAGTTCCCTTCTTTACTATATCTGGTTCTGATTTTGTAGAAATGTTTGTAGGAGTGGGGGCTTCAAGAGTGAGAGACATGTTTGATCAAGCTAAAAGACAGTCTCCCTGTATAGTATTTATTGATGAAATAGATGCAGTAGGTAGACATAGAGGAGCAGGATTAGGCGGTGGTCATGATGAAAGAGAACAAACTCTTAATCAGCTTTTAGTTGAAATGGATGGTTTTGAAGAAAACCAAGGAATAATAATAATTGCTGCAACAAATAGACCCGATGTGTTAGATCCAGCTTTATTAAGACCTGGAAGGTTTGACAGACAAGTGGTGGTTCCTCTTCCTGATATAAGAGGAAGAGAACAAATTCTTAAAGTGCATATGAAAAAAGTACCAATATCAGAGGATGTTGATCCGTCTGTTATTGCAAGAGGCACTCCAGGATTCTCTGGGGCTGATTTAGCTAACCTAGTAAATGAAGCAGCATTAATAGCAGCAAGATCTTCAAAGAAAATGGTTAGTATGGAGCAATTTGATTTTGCAAAAGACAAAGTCATGATGGGTGCAGAAAGAAAATCAATGGTCATGTCAGAAGAAGAAAAACTAAAAACAGCTTATCACGAGGCAGGCCATGCTATTGTGGGTAGAAGTTTAGAACATCATGATCCTATATATAAAGTTTCTATTATCCCAAGAGGAAGAGCTTTAGGAGTTACAGTTTTTCTTCCCGTAGAAGATAAATACAGCCATAGCAATCAAAGCATATTAGATAGGATTAGTGGCCTATATGGAGGTAGGATTGCTGAAGAACTAATTTATGGAGAGAAGGGTATAACAACTGGTGCTTCTAATGACATAGAAAGGGCTACTGAATTAGCAAGAAACATGGTTACTAAATGGGGTTTGTCTAGAGACCTGGGGCCATTGAAGTATGGTGATGAATCTGATGAACCTTTTTTAGGAAGATCAGTGGGAAGTTCAAAACAGGGTATATCAGATGAGACCGCCCATAGAATTGATTCAGAAATACAAAAGATTATTGAAAAGTGTTATGGCAGAGCTACAGAGATTTTAGAAACAAATCTTGAGAAACTACATGTTATGGCTAAAGCTCTTATGGATTATGAGACTCTTGATGAAAACCAAATAAATGATGTTATGGCGGGTGCAGAACCTAGAGCTTCTTACCCAGAAGATGGAAATGAAGACTCAAGTAATGATAAGGACCAAGACCCATCTGTTGGCGATACAGCTGAACAAAGTTAGTGCGTTAAATAGCTTCTAATTTAGTAGATTTTGCTAACTTTGAAGAGAATCAATTATTAAAATATTAGCATTATGAATGAAACTAAAAGTCTAAAAAAGTTATCAAATGATAGGAGATTTGGCACTGATGGTATCAGAGGACCAATAGAGTCTACTATGAGTCCCCTTTTTCTTACTAAACTAGCTTGGGCAGCAGGATGTGTATTACAAGACGAGGGCATTTCAGGAGTGCTTATAGGCAAGGATACGAGAATTTCAGGTTATATGCTTGAATCAGCTATGCAAGCAGGCTTTATTTCCTCAGGAATGAATGTAACCTTGCTAGGACCTTTACCTACTCCAGCTGTAGCTTATCTAGCTAAGTCTAATAATCAAGCAGGTTTAGTTATCAGCGCCTCACATAATTCTTTTGAAGACAATGGGATAAAGTTGTTCAATAAAGACGGTTTTAAATTATCTTCAGAATTAGAAAGAAAGATAGAAACAAAATATCTAGAACCTATCTCAGTTGTAAAAGCTATAGATTTAGGAAAAGCTGACAGGTTAGTTGATGCTAAAGGTAGGTATATAGAATTTTGTAAATCTTCGTGTCCAAATTTAGATCTTTCAGGTTTATCTTTAGTTTTAGATTGTGCCAACGGGTCAACTTATAATGTAGCTCCTAAGATTTTTTCTGAGCTTGGTGCAGAAGTTAACTCTTTGTCCGTTGAACCTGATGGAATAAACATCAATGAGAAGTGTGGATCTACAAACCCAGAAGTATTGAAGGAAACAGTTCTCTCTTCCGGAGCTAAAATTGGAATAGCATTTGATGGAGATGGTGACAGAATTCTAATTGTAGACAAGAAAGGAAATATTTTAGATGGAGATGACCTTTTATACACTTTAGTTTTGCATAAGATCTCATCAAATAAAGATTTTCTCAGTTCGTCAGGTGTTGTTGGTACTTTAATGACCAATAAGGCTCTAGAAACTTTTCTTAAGCAGGAAGGTATTGGCTTTATGAGAACAGATGTAGGTGACAAATTCGTTCTTGATGAATTAGTAAAAAAGAATTGGATCTTAGGAGGCGAGCCTTCTGGTCATATTATATGCTTAGACTCATCAACTACAGGAGATGCTATCATTGCTGCACTCTCAGTATTACAGGCAATTGAACATTTAGATTTTGATATCTCTTTAGCTCTTGATGCTTTTAAAAAATTTCCTCAAAAGTTAGTTAATTTAAAAGTAAACAACCCCCAAACAGTCATGATGAATAATAAAGTCAGGAAAGTGGTAGGAGATGTAGAATCATCTTTGGGGAGAAACGGGAGAGTTTTGATAAGACCTTCTGGCACAGAGCCTTTAATTAGAATAATGGTAGAAGCAAATACTTCTGATTTGGCTGACCAATCTGCAAATAAACTAGCTGAATTAATAAGTTCTACAGGGTAAATAGTGAATTTTCCTAAGTTAATAGCAAATTGGAAGATGAATGGATCTTCAAAGTTAGTTAAAGAGTGGTTAGAAGAGGCGCAAGACAAAATACCTAAAGATTATCAGACCAAATGTCTTTTCTGTCCCCCTGTATGTTATATTTCTGATGCCTCAAAGTTGATATCTAGAACAGACAGTGACTTACTTTTAGGGGCTCAAGATATAGACGCTCATTCCAGTAAATCACTAACAGGTGGTATTTCAGGAAGTATGCTTAGTGATCTTGGATGCACATTTGTTATTATTGGCCATTCTGAAAGAAGAATAAATTTCAAAGAAAAAGAGATTATTATTGAAAAGTTAAAATCAGCATTATCGAGTAATATTAATGTAATTTATTGTGTTGGAGAGGATTCTTCTGAAAAAGAGTCAGGAAATACAACAAAAAAAATTATTGATCAATTGAGTGTATTAAAGGGTCTAAATCCAAAGAATCTCATGATAGCCTATGAACCAATTTGGGCTATTGGAACTGGTAATAATGCCTCATCTGAATATATTAGAGATGTTCATTCTGTAATTAAGAATGAATTAGAGAATTTACTGTCATCAAATACAGATATCCCTATAGCTTATGGTGGTAGTATAGACACCTCAAATGTTGAGACTATAGTCAAGACTCAATATGTTGATGGACTTTTAATTGGAGGAGCATCTTTGAAAGCAGCAGAGTTTTCTGAGATAGCTAAAATTTCTCTAAATTTTTAAAATAAAAAAATGCAGACTTTACTTATATTTCTTTACATACTCGTAGCGGTAGTTTTAGTAATTCTAATACTTTTACAGCAAAGTAAAGGTTCAGATATCGGAAGTGCTTTTGGTGGAGGAGCTAGCAATACAATGTTTGGACCAAGCAGCGGTTTTAGTCCTTTATCTAAAGTAACAGCAGTTTTAGCTGTTATTTTCTTAACTTTAAGTCTTGTTATTACTTTGCAATCAAAGAGTTCAAATGAAGAGTTACTAATAGAAAGTGACAATTCCAGTTCTATAGAGGTAGGCGAACTTCCTGACAGTGATTCAGACTAATATATTAGCCGAAGTGGTGGAATTGGTAGACACGCTACCTTGAGGGGGTAGTGGGCATAGCGCCCGTGGAGGTTCGAGTCCTCTCTTCGGCACCAAGGTTTTACGTTGACGCCACCCAAATGCCAACCTATACTTCGCGAGCTTTATTGCGGGGTGGAGCAGTCTGGTAGCTCGTCGGGCTCATAACCCGAAGGTCGTAGGTT
>CAJWPI010000046.1 GCA_913045055.1 uncultured Gammaproteobacteria bacterium
AGAGTATCGTTTCCGCCTGAAAGAGTTCCCATAGTACTTGCACTTCCTCCTAAATCACTTCCTTCATCGACAACAACACCTTGTGAAATTCTACCTTCAATCATACTTGCCCCTAGAGTCCCAGCATTGAAATTAATAAATCCTTCATGCATTACAGTAGTTCCTTCTCCAATATAAGCTCCTAGCCTTATCCTATGACTGTCTGCAATTCTTATCCCTTCAGGGATAACATAATCTGTAAGTTTAGGAAATTTATCTAAAGAAAAAATACTTATATAGTCTTGAGCAAGACGACTATTAAATAAAATTTGGTCTAATTCATTTGGATCTTTTGGTCCTATTGAAGTCCAAGCCACAGTAGGTAAGATAGAGAAAATACCATCTAAATTTTGCTCGTTAGGTTTTTTAAATCTATGAGAGAGAAGATGTAATTTGAGGTAGGCCTGAGGTACATCATCTGGAGGAGCTGTTGAATCTACCATAACCATAATCATGGGCGATGACACTCCTCTTAAATATGCTGCATTATTTAAGACTTTTTCTAAGTCCTTCATAACTTCCTTTGGTACAGGGCAAGAAATATTCCCACCTTTATATTGGGAATATTTGATAGCTTTTTCTACTAATTCTTTGTTTGGATTAATTAGAGTTTTAGGAAAAAAGACTTCTAACCATTGTCCTTGTAGATTTTTTGTTCCTACGCCTATCGCAAGATATTCAGGTTCTTTTACTGACATTTACTTAAATACATTATTGAAAAGATTTGGGATGATAATCTTAAGAAATAACTAGTCAACTTTTTAACATGTGCTTAAAAACTCAGCAAGTCTTTCCATACCCTCAGATATTATCTCTTTATTGTGCACTATAGCCACTCTGATAAAACCTGTTCCAGGGTTTAAACCTTGATCTAACGTTCCTAGGTAGCTTCCAGGCAGAGTTATCAGACCTTTTTCAACGTAAAGTCTTTTTGTAAAAACCTGATCATCCATTGGTGTTTCAATCCATAAATAAAAACTTCCATCAGGTCTTTTTATATCTTTGAAATTCTGTAATTTCGTTAAAGCATTATCATATTTTTTATCGTAACTAATTCTATTTTTTTCTACATGTTCTTTATTTGACCAAGCCCAGGTACTTGCTTCTTGTGTTGGCAACGGCAAAGTCACACCATGGTAAGTTCTGTATAAAAGGAATTTTTCTATTACATCTTCATGGGCACAAACAAAGCCTGATCTTAGTCCTGCAAGGCTTGATCTCTTTGAAAGACTATGAAAGATAACACTTCTTGAAAAAAGCCCCAGTTCTTCACTTGCCTGTAAAAGCCCTATAGGTGCCTGGTTTTTTGATGGGTATATATCCGTATAACATTCATCTGAGCATACTAAAAAATTAAACTTATCTGCAAGCAACAAAGCCTTTTTATACTCCCCTAGATTCAAACATTGACCTGTAGGATTAGAGGGAGAACATAACATCAATAGTTGGCAATTTTCCCATACATGATTAGGAATGGAATCAAAATCGGGACTAAAGTTGTTTTCTTTTAGTTGATTTATATAAAAGCAGCTAGCTCCAGCTGCTACAGAAGCTCCTTCATAAATTTTATAAAAAGGATTAGGAATTACGGTCATGGGATGCTTTTTTGAAGAATCTATATTTGCTTGAAAAAAGGAAAATATACCTTCTCTAGTTCCCCCTAAAGGTAATACATTTTTTTCTGGATCAATAGGAGTTTTTAGATTAAATCTACTTGATAACCATTCAGAGTAAGAGCTTCTTAATTTACTAATTCCGAAAGAAGTTGGATATTGAGAAAACTTTTGAGAGTTATCATTTAATAAAGTTATGACTTCTTGGGGAGGGCTGTTTTTTGGCTCCCCAATGGATAAATCAATTATTTTATTATCGCCAGGCTTACTATCTTTTAATAGATTTGATAGATAGGTAAAAGGGTAAGGGTTTAAATTTTGTATATTGAGGTTTGACATCTTATTCATCCAATGAAGTTTTTAGGCTATGAATGAGGTGGTCTAATTCTTTCTTTTTCAAGAATGGAGTTTCCTCTGCAGAAGTTATACAGAATCTATCTTCAGCTCTTTCACCGTAGGTTGTTATTCTAGCTTTTTTGATCGAAGCATTATGATCTTTAAAGACTTTACTTACGGCATAAAGCAATCCTGGTCTGTCTGCTGTTTCAAGGTCTATTTGCGTCCATCTATTTTTCATATCATGTTTGATTTTGATGTTGGTTTCTCGTTGAAAATTCTGAAATTTTTTGGATATTCTTTTCTTAACGAACGTGGGTTTTAAATCTTGTTTTGATAACTCCTTAGACAAAGAAAATGTTATCTTTTCCAAGACTTCATGACTCTCATGTAAAAAATTACCATCGAGATCTGAGATTTTTATAAGATCAAGACAGTTTCCGTCTTTAGTGCCAAAAAGTCTTGCATCTAGGATATTTATGTTCTCCTTATCAATCTTGTTAATTATTGTTGCAAATACATTGGGTCTATCTTTTGTAAAAATTAGAAGTTCGGATGAGGAAGAGTCAGCTTGATTAATGATTTCAACTGTTGTTGCATTCTTTTTATTGGAGAGTATTAAGTATGTATGCAGAGCAAGCTCCTCTGCACTAAAAGTATCAAAGTAGCCAGGATAAAAATTTTGCCAGAGATTATTTACATCTTTTTCATGAAAATGAAATTTCTTGTTAAGAGTTTTTATAGCTTCCCTTTTAACTAATGATCTTGATTTCTTTTCTATAAAGTCATTATCTTTTTTCAAGACACTCATGGTTTTAAAATAAAGCTCTCTAAGTAAAGAAGAGTTCCAGGTATTCCATAGAGTTGGGTTGGTAGCACTTATGTCTGCAACAGTTAAACAATATAAATAGTCCAGTTTTACAGGATCAGAAACTAGATCAGCAAAGTTTTTTATTACCTCTATATCTCCTAAATCTTCTTTTTGTGAAGTGATTGACATCTTAAGGTGATTGATAATAAGCCACTCTATGAGCGCAGTATCTTTTTCCTTAAATCTATGTAATTTACAAAATCTTCTTACTGTTCTTGCCCCTGAGGCAGAATGATCTTTCCCTCTTCCCTTACCAATATCATGATATAAACCGGCTATATACAAGAGTTCTAATTTTGGAAGGCTTTTGATTATTTCGGAAGCTAAGGGAAATAAAGCCTTTGAGGTACCAAGAAATAGTCTTCTCATATTCCTTAATACCTGAAGAGAGTGAGCATCAACAGTATAGATATGAAAAAGATCATATTGCATCTGACCTGTTACTCTCCCAAATTCTGGTAAATATCTGCCGAGAACCCCCAATTGCTTCATTCTTTCTAGTTGAGTTACCATTAAGCGTTTTGATTTGATTAGTTCCATAAATAGATCTATATTTTTCTTCTTTTTTCTAAAATCTACATTTATTAATTTCCTGTGTTTTTTTATTTTCCTGAGAGTATCTGAAGAAATTCCTTTAAGATTTGGGTTTTGACAAAGCATAACGAAAATTGCCAACATCAAAGAAGGGTTTTTTTTAAAGGATTGTCCTTTACGCAATTCAATTAATTTATTTTTTACAAAGAAACTTTTATTAAGTGTGTAGGTTTTGCTTTGTTGTTGAATGATATTGGTCTGCTCTTTAAAGCTTTGAATAACTGTAGAATTTATTTCAGAAATATTTAATGCTGCTCTGTAGTATCTGTGCATAAGCCTCTCAGCTGCAGAATTTATTTCCTTTACTTGAGGAAATAATATACGAGCAATATTTAGTTGGAATTCAAACAATAATCTGTCTTCCTCCCTTTTAGCTTGTCTATGGAGGAAATATCTTATCGTTGAAAGCCAATACTTATTTTTTGTTAATTCCTCTTTTTCTTGCTTGGTAAGTACTTTTTTTAATTTTATTTTTGAGGCTAGAGGTGTTCTAGAATAATTAAATAATAGCCAGTCAATAATATGAATATCTCTTAAACCCCCGGGGGATGATTTAATGTCTGGTTCAAGGTTATATTCTGTATTGTTAAATTTATTATGTCTTTTTTCTTGCTCTTGAAGCTTAGTTTTAAAGAAGGTATTACCCCCCCAAAGACCCCTTTGATTAATGACCGTATTTAAGCTTTTGTTCATTTCCTTATCCCCTGCTAAAAACCTAGACTCTAGGAGATTAGTCATATTCCTTATATCCTCTTTTGCAAAATATTTGCTTTCTTTTATGTTTCTTACACTATGTCCTATTTCTAAACCTAAATCCCATAGAGAGCTTACAAATAATTCTATAAGCTTCTTTTGAGAGTTATCAGGTGTTTCTTTACTCAGTAATAAGAGGTCTATGTCTGAATGAGGAAATAATTCTTTTCTGCCATAACCACCTACAGCAAATAAAGCTATTTCCTTATAGTTTGATAATCCTAAGTTTTGCCATGTTTCTGCAAGAGCTTTATCTATAAGGTTGGATCTTGCATAAAGAAAATTATTAATTTCAGAAAGATTTTTTGTTTTGCTATTAACTATCCATTTATCAAATCTGGAAAGAATCTCGTTTTCGCTTTTTTTTAAACTTAGAGAATTGATTTTTTGGTTGTCCTGGAATGAAAGATCCATAAGTTTCTAGAGGCTTTCTTCTTTCCTTAAAGTAAGAACTTCACATCCTGCAGTTGTAACGGCTAAAGTGTGTTCCCATTGAGCTGAGTTTTTTCCATCTTTAGTTTCTACAGTCCAACCATCAGATAAGATTTTAGTATATTTTGTTCCGAGATTTAACATAGGCTCTATAGTAAAACTCATTCCCTCAACAATTTCGGTTCCTTGTCCAGGTGATCCATAATGTAGGACCTGAGGTTCTTCATGATATATCTCTCCAATTCCATGACCGCAATAGTCTTCAACAACACTATAGTAATTCTTCTCTGCATGAGTTTGTATTGCATGCCCAATATCACCTAGGGTAGCACCCGGTTTAACTAGATCAATTGCTTTGTACAAACACTCCTGTGTAACTTTTACTAATCTTTCGTTGTGAGGTTTAGTTTTACCTACTAAAAACATTTTAGAAGTATCTCCATGCCATCCATCTTTTAGAACCGTCACATCAATATTTATTATATCCCCATCTCTTAATATGTTATTTGCCGAAGGTATCCCATGACATACAACTTGATTAATACTAGTGCAAAGAGTTTTTTCAAACCCTCTGTAACCTACATTAGCCGGTATGGCTTTTTGGTTCTTAACTATATAATCATGGCAGATATCATCTAATTTTTCTGTAGATATACCTGGTTTTACAAAGGGAGTTATCATTTCCAGAACTTCCGCAGCAAGCTTTCCTGCTATCCGCATTTTTTTTATATCTTCTTGGGTTTTAATTTTTATCATTTATATCAAAGTTTTCCGTGGACACTTAACCATACATTTATTATAGTGCTCTTTTAATGCCTGGAAGCATTAAAAACATATTAACGAGCAAGGAATTCTTTCC
>CAJWPI010000047.1 GCA_913045055.1 uncultured Gammaproteobacteria bacterium
ACATCTCCTTGGATATCAGGAGTAAATTCTGTGACCCCAAATTTACGAGCTAAAGGCCCATCAATGCCATCTATAAAAAAAGCCAACATTAACCAAAGAAAAGCTTCTTCTATTTGGTTAGACAAAACTGCTAAAAGAGCTAATAGCCCAGCTACCACACCCAAAGATGTTAGTAAGTGAACCCCCCAAGCTATAATATTATTCAAATATTCCTCTTAAACAATTGATTTTAATTATTTTTTTTAATTATTTTTCCCATTAGATTCTGGATAGTTTCAATGCCTTTTAGCGGTCTGATAAAGACTTTAAATTCAATGATTTTTCCTTCTTCATTCCAGGTAATTAAATCTATTCCATTTATATAGATTCCTTCAATTTCTAATTTAAATTCTAGGCATGCATTGTTGCTATGAATTAATTCCGTAACATAAGCGAAACTTCTATCATTGAAAACTTCTGCAGCTGCTTTTAAGTAAATAGAAGTTATCTCTTTACCAACCTGAGGAGAATGAACAACAGGGGAATAAAAAACTACTTTTTCAGATAATATTTTGTCTAATAGTAAAAAGTCTCTTGTTTCTACTACTTCATGCCATTTTTTGATGGGGTTCATTTTCTGACCTCATTAATCTTATAGTGCTCTCTTGCTGCTAAGTAAAAACAAGGTATAGATAAGAATCCAAATATTCCAAGGCCCAATAAAGACCAAGTATAAGGATCAGCAACATTGGCTTCTCTTAAATAATCTATACTCATTCCAGCAACTACAGCTCCTACTGCCAATCCTAACAGGTTTAAAGTTAAAATATAAAAAGCTACCAAAGTTGCTCTTATGTGTTGAGGTGCTATTTCCTGGATGGTAGCGAATACTGGACCCCAAAAACAACCTAATTGAAAAGCCCCAATAAATATACCAAAAGGTATCCAAATTGATTCTGCATCCACCAATCTATAAATAACTACAAAAGGACTAGAAAGAAGTGCGATCCAAAAAAGGAAAATAGATCTAGGTTGATTAAATTTTGAAACAAAGATATCCCCAATGATTCCACCAAAGAGATTGCCGCCCACACCCCCTATCAAGACTAAAACTCCTGCTAAAGTAGCTATTTCAGCTCTATCAAATCCTCTTTCTTGCACTAACCATAATTGATCAAAATTTACTCCTCCTAAAGTCACATGGATAATCACTCCCGCCAAAATCATATAGATTAAAATAGGAGAATTTTTTAAGACAACAAAAAGGGCTTTCATCTTTTCAGTAAAATTCAATTTGTCATCAAGTTCTTCATTGTTGTCCTCAAGTTTGATCCGTCTTGGTGTTTCTCGAATGAATAACATTACTACAGCTAGAATTAGTCCCAATGCTCCTAAAATATAAAAACAATTTCTCCAACCTATAACAGGTCCTAATGTTCCTGCAATAAACAATGACAATCCGGCTCCAATTGGTATACCCATATAGTAAAATCCAATAACAAATCCCATCCTGGAGTCGGGGAACCGATCTGAAAAGGAAGACACAGCTGAAGGGGTTAGTATAGACTCCCCTACCCCTATAAACATTCTTGCCACGCCCATAGAAATAAAACCTCTTGCAGCTCCTGAAGCAATAGTGAATAAGCTCCATAGTGCTATACCAAAAGCTATTAATCTTGGTCTATGAAGAGTATCAGCGAGAACTCCCATAAAAATACCCATAATGGAGTAAAAAAATAAGAAAGCTAAACCTACTAAATATCCAAATTGAGTATCAGTTAATCCTAAATCTGGGACAATAAAATTTGCAAAACTAGCTAATAAAGATCTATCAACAAAATTAAGAATATTGATCAAAGTCAATAATCCCAAAAATCCATAGTCTTTATAAGTTACTTTATTCATCGAGGAAATTTCATTTTAGAGGGAAAGTACAAATAAATCTTTTGAATTTTCTTCTTGTTGTTCAGTAAAATGACCTCAAATTAATTAAGAGGTATTAAATGATTACATTAGTTTATGCAGGTTTTTTAACTTTAATGGGTCTCTATCTGGCATACAGAACTGGAACGAAGCGTTTATCTACTAACAATTTGCTAGGTCATGGGGATAGTCAAGAAATGTTACAAGCATCAAGAGTGCATGGAAATTTTACAGAATATACTCCTTTTTTTCTTATACTCTTAGCAGCTCTTGAATATAGCGGACAGGTTCCTGCCTTAGCTCTGTACATTTTAGGGGACACTTATGTTCTAGCAAGAATCGCTCATGCCTATGGGCTAACAAAAAGTGCTGGAACTACACCTCCCAGATTATGGGGGATTGTGTTTACTTGGTTAGTGCTTGCTATTCAATCCTTTTGGGCTTTCTGGATATGGGGAAAATGGGCTATTGCTAATTGTTGGGGATTAGGTTGTAGTTAATAAATTTCTACAGTTCTCCTTCTAAAAACTCAGTAGTGAGATAGATAAGAGACTTAACACCCACAGGAAGTGCACTATCATCAATTAAAAAATACGGTGAATGGTTTCCAGGTGTATTGAAAGGATCAGCATCAGGCTTATTAACGCCTAGGAAGAAATAGAAACCAGGAACTTCTTGAGAGAAGAAACTAAAATCCTCTGCCCCTGTAGATCTACTTGATCTATAAACCATTTCCTCTCCTACGATTTTTCTTAGCGAAGGTAACACTCTTTTAGTAAGCTCTTCATCATTATAAGTTACAGGATAACTTTGTCCGTTAGGTAAGTAGACTTCTACTGAAGCACCAGCCATATCTGCGGTATTTTTAGTAATCTTTGTTATCTCAGTGAATATTTGGTCTCTGATTCCTGGATCAAATGTCCTTATGGTTCCTTCCATTTCAACTGTATCAGGAATTATATTACTTCTAACTCCTCCATGAATACTGCCTACGGAAATGACTGCAGGAGACTCTCTTAAATCAAGCTTTCTGGAAACAATGGTTTGGAGATTATTTCCTATTTGAAAAGCAACCATAATTGGATCTACAGAATCCCAAGGTGTTGAGCCATGAGCTTGTTTACCTTTGATAATGATTTTCCATGGATCTGCTGCAGCCATAGAAGCTCCTTCGCGATACCAAATCGTTCCATTTGGAGCGTTTGTTACATGTAAACCAAAAACTGCATCTGGTTTTTTTTCTTTCCATATACCTTCTTTTAGCATTAACTCTGCTCCTCCTTCTTCTCCTACAGGAGGTCCTTCTTCAGCTGGCTGAAAAATAAACATGACAGAGCCTTTTAATTTATCTTGAACTGAAACAAGAAATTCAGCTACACCCATTAAAATAGCTACATGGGCATCATGTCCACAGGCATGCATAACACCTACATCAAGACCGTTATATTTATCACGTACTTTTGAAGCAAAAGGCAATCCGGTCATTTCTTCCACCGGAAGAGCATCCATGTCAGCTCTTAATGCCACCATGGGACCAGACTTACCTCCCTCTAAAATAGCAACTACTCCTGTATGAGCAACTCCTGTTTTAACTTCAAGCCCTAATGATTCTAAATGATCAGCAACTTTCTTAGCAGTTTGGAATTCTCTATTAGAAAGCTCAGGGAACTCATGTATGTTGTGTCTCCACCCAATAACCTTTTGCATTAAGGAATCAATATTCTTATCTAAATCCCTTTTTATGGATTGGCTAGAAGAAAAAATTTGAGTTGTAAAAGAAAATATTATCAATAAGACAAATAGTCTAGTTTTTATATTCATTTCTATCTTTCCTAATTATGGCGGGCCTGGAAGGAGTTGAACCCTCTACCTCTCAGTTCGTAGCCGAGCGCTCTATCCAAATGAGCTACAGGCCCATAAGCTAATTATAACCATTTATAAGATCCTTAATCTTAAAGAAAACCCTTAAGACTAACCTTACTTATTGCCATGGTCATCTTTTATTCGATCATAGACCTCTTCTCTAAACACTTTGATAGATTCAGGTGCAGTAATTCCTACCCTCACCTGACCTCCTCTTATATCAAGAATAGTAACCCTAATATCTTCACCTATGAATAAAGATTCATCTTTTCTTCGGCTTAAAACAAGCATACTCCTCCCCAGAATACGAAAATTCTTACTCTAACATATGTTAGTTAATGACCTTATCAGCTATTAATGAACTAAGAAAGTCTATATTGCTTTAAGTACCTTGTGCAGTTCTTTCAGAGACATAAGAACACTTTGCTCTATAGCTGGAATATAACTAGAAGGTTCTATTTCAACAGTCCATTTAAGAAGAAAACCTTCCTTAATTTCAGCTAACTCAATGGTAGAAAGATGATGTTTTATTGGGATAGAAGTTTGAATAGCAGAATATTGAAGAATTTTTTTTCTTTCGTCACAAAGAAGAATCTTTTCTTTAATTTTTCCCATTCCTTCCATTGTAAAACTGCGTACATCTCCATTAAGTGTTATGTTCTCAACACCAGGCACCCAATCAGTACGTTTTAAATCACTTATTATTTCCCAGGCTAAGTCCAATTTATAGGGGTAAGTTTCTGAAACTATTATGGGTTTCATGAATAGGTTTAACTAATCGTCATTTCCTCGTATTGAAAAGTAAATGCCCAGTAACAATAAAAAGATCTGCTCACTTGTAAAAAGCACTTCTCCACGCTCACCAAAGAACAGTGCCCAATGAGAATGCGCTATAAGGATTGCACAAACCATAATAACTACGACAGCACCTCCTGAAACTCTTGTTACTACATTGCCAAGAGCCCCAGTTAAAAAGCCGCCCAAAATAATAAAGATTCCAGCTAACATCTCGCCCCAAGCAACTAAATAAGCCATAGTGCTAGCTGCAGGCACGCCTTTCGAGGATAAAAATCCTATAAAACCTTCACTTATAGGCAACTTACCAAAACCATGTAAGAAAAAGGAGATACCTACTCCTAATCTTAATAGCCAATGGCTATAGTTTTTAAAAGGTGAAGCCACGGCTTCTAACAATCGATTAAATCTTTCCATACTTTTCTCCAAATAGGACTATATTAAACAGAATTCTTATATAAAAGAAAGAGCTATTGATCTCCTAAGGAAAATGCAATTAACTCTGAGGGCTGTCCCCTTGTATTCTCTGCTCCTCCAACTGGAATTACGATAAAAAATTTATTATTAAGCTCATAAGCCATTAAATTGCCTTGTACTAAATTTGTAGGAACACTTATCTCTCCAACTTTTTCTCCATTATCTAAATTGAATGCACTTAAGTTTTGCTGTCCTGTAAT
>CAJWPI010000048.1 GCA_913045055.1 uncultured Gammaproteobacteria bacterium
ACTTCCCGATTATGTCTGATACTGGCACCTTTATTATAAATGGAACAGAAAGAGTAATAGTTAGCCAACTTGTTAGGTCACCTGGGGTATATTTTTCTCAAGAGATAGATAAAACATCAGACAAAGAAATATTCATAGGAAAAATGATTCCTGGTAGGGGTGCATGGTTAGAGTTTGATACAGATAAAAGAGATACAGTAGGTGTAAGAGTTGACAGGAAAAGAAGACAACATATTACAGCTTTCTTAAGAGCTTTATATGCTGTTGATCCTGAAAAATGGGGGAAGTACAAAATAGAGACAAAAGAGGATGCTTTAGATTTATTTGGAGACTATCAGTCAATTCAAAATACTATAGAGAGAGATTCTGACACTTCTTCAGAGGCCGCACTTATTGATCTGTACAGAAAGTTAAGACCAGGAGAACCTGCAACAGTAGAGTCTGCAAGAAATCTTGTTAAACAAATGTTTTATACGCCGAAGAGATATGATCTAACAAAAGTCGGAAGATATAAAGTTGAACAAAAACTTGGTCGTGATTATGGAGAAAAGGATGCCGAGTTTTACTCAACAGAAGTTGATGGGATGATAAAAATTGAAGATATGATTGATTCAATAAAGTATGTAATTGCGCTCCATGCTAGAGAAGATAGTTTTAAAAATAATCTTGGAAGGGAAATACCTGTTCGTTTAGATGATATTGATCATTTCGGGAATAGAAGAATTAGGACTGTAGGAGAATTGGTTCAAAATCAGGTTAGAGTTGGCTTGAGTAGACTTGAAAGAGTTGTCAGGGAAAGAATGACTACCCAGGAACCAGAAGCAATAACTCCACAGTCGTTAATAAATATTAGACCAATTCAAGCTTCGTTGAAGGAATTTTTTGGAACTAGTCAATTAAGTCAATTTATGGACCAACCAAATCCTATTGCTGGGTTAACTCACAGAAGGAGACTTTCAGCATTAGGCCCTGGAGGTTTATCAAGGGAAAGAGCAGGTTTTGAAGTTAGAGACGTCCATCCTTCGCACTATGGAAGAATGTGTCCAATTGAAACACCGGAAGGGCCAAATATAGGTTTAATAGGTACATTGGCAACTTATGGAAGAGTAAATAAATTTGGATTTATTGAGACACCTTATTGGAAAGTAGAAAAAGGAGTAGTAAAAACAAATAAAGCAGTGTATTTAACTGCAGCACAAGAAGATGAATATACTATTGCACAAGCAAATGCACCACTTAATGAAGATGGAACCTTTAAAAATAAAAAAGTTTTGTGTAGACAAAATAGTGGTCAGGTTTCCTTTATAAGTGATAAAGCAATTGACTATATGGATGTAAGTCCTAAGCAAATTTGTTCAGTAACAACTGCATTAATTCCATTTTTAGAACATGATGATGCAAACCGTGCTCTTATGGGTTCAAATATGCAACGTCAAGCTGTACCTTTAATTAAGACTGAAGCACCTTACATCGGAACAGGAATGGAGGAGAATGTAGCTCGCGACTCTGGAGAAGCCTTAATATCTAAAATTTCTGGTGAAGTAGTTTCTGTTTCAGGCGATGAAATAATTGTTAAGGAAGTAGGAACAAATAAAAAAGTATCTCATGAAGTAAAAAAGTTTAAGAGATCAAATCAAGCTACGTCAGTTAATCAAAAACCACTAGTAAGGGAAGGAAATAAAGTTAAACCCGGCGATGTATTAGCAGATGGACCAAGCACACAAGGAGGAGAATTAGCTCTTGGAAAAAATCTTCTTGTAGCATATATGCCTTGGGATGGGTATAACTTTGAAGATTCAATTGTTATATCCGAAAGACTAGTAAAAGAAGATATTTTAACTTCCGTACATATTGCTGAGCATGAAATAGAAGCTAGGGATACAAAACTAGGAGAAGAAGAAATAACTCGCGATATACCGAATGTAGCAGAAGAAGTACTTATGGACCTTGATGAAATGGGTATTGTTAGAGTTGGTGCTGAAGTTACACCAGGAGATTATCTAGTTGGAAAAGTTACACCAAAAGGGGAAACGGAGCTAACTCCTGAAGAGAGACTCTTAAGAGCGATATTTGGAGAAAAAGCTAGAGAAGTTAGAGACACTTCACTACGAGTTCCGCATGGAGAAAGAGGTAAGGTAATTGATATACAAATTCTTAAAAGAGATGATGGCGCAGATCTCCCACCTGGTGTTAATCAAAAAGTAAGAGTTTATGTTGCTATCCAAAGGAAAATACAAGTTGGGGACAAGTTGTCAGGTAGACATGGCAACAAAGGAGTTATTTCAAAAATAAATCCAATTGAGGATATGCCATTCCTTGAAGATGGAACGGCAGTAGATATTTTACTTTCACCCTTAGGGGTACCAAGTCGTATGAATTTAGGTCAAATTTTAGAAACTCATTTAGGTTGGGCAGCTGAACAGGGATGGGAGGAGTTTAAAGGAAAGACAGTTGCTTCAAATGGAGCTGAACCTGGGACATTAATTTCAACTCCTGTTTTTGATGGTGCTGATGAAGAAGAAATACATGAAATATTAAGACATGTCAATCCAAATAGAGACGGTAAAAAATTGGTTGACGAAGACGGTAAGGCAAAATTATTCGACGGAAGAACTGGTGAAGAATATGATTCAAAAGTGACAGTAGGTTACACATATATATTGAAATTGATACATCTAGTTGACGAAAAGATACATGCAAGATCAACCGGACCTTACTCAATGATTACTCAGCAACCATTAGGGGGTAAAGCACAATTTGGAGGTCAAAGATTTGGAGAAATGGAAGTTTGGGCCTTGGAAGCATATGGTGCAAGCTATGCTTTACAGGAATTGTTGACTATTAAATCAGATGATACAGTTGGACGTGTAAAGGTTTATGAATCAATAGTTAAGGGAGATAATATTCCTGAACCAGGAATTCCAGAGTCATTCAAAGTTCTATTAAAAGAAATGCAAAGCTTGTGTTTAAATGTTGAGATTCTTTCAGCAGGTGAAGAAATATCAATGAAGGAAATTAGTGATGAATATGTTAAAACAGCAGAAACTCTTGGCATAGATATGACTAGACCAGAAGAAGATGAGGCAGAGGTATAGGAGAAATCATGGAAAAAGTTTTTGATGAATTAAGTATAAGTCTTGCAACCTCAGAACAAATGAGAAGCTGGTCCTTTGGGGAGGTAAAAAAACCAGAAACAATTAATTACAGAACACTAAAACCAGAAAAAGAAGGACTCTTTGATGAAAGAATTTTTGGACCAACTAAAGATTGGGAGTGTTCATGTGGAAGGTATAAAAGGATTAGATATCGAGGAATAGTTTGTGAAAGGTGCGGAGTTGAAGTTACTCGTAGAGAAGTAAGACGAGAAAGAATGGGTCATATTGAGCTAGCTGCTCCAGTAACTCACATTTGGTATTTTAAAGGGGTTCCAAGTAGACTTGGTTATTTTTTAGATATGTCACCAAAGGAGTTAGAAAAAGTTATTTATTTTGCAGCCTATCTTGTAGTTTCTATTGATGACAAAAAAAGAACAAAGGACTTAAAAGAATTAGAAGAAGCTGTAGTAGCTGAAGTTGAAATTGTTGAAGAAGACTTTGAGGAATGGGAGAAGAAAAGAATTAAACAAATGGATGTAGAGCTAAAAGCAATGGAAAATGCTAAAGTCGCTAAGGCCGACGTTCAGTTGAGAAAAAAAGAAATAGAAAAGGAAATAAAACAAAAAAAAGGAAAATCAGATGCTGAGATAAAAGTAATTGAAGAAGCTTTTCAAACATTAAAAACCTTAAAACCAAAAACTTTGATTGAGAACGATACTCTCTGGCGTGAAATGATTGATAAGTATGATGAATATTTTACTGGAGGAATGGGAGCGGAAGCTGTTAGAGATTTGGTCTTATTAGTAGATCTAAAAAAAGAGATGGAAAAATTAAAATCTGATTTAGAATCAAAATCAGCGCAAAGGCGCCAAAGAGCAATTCAACGAATGAAGGTAATAAAGCCATTTTCAGATGGTAAAAATCCACCTGAAGCAATGATATTAGAAGTCATACCAGTTATCCCTCCTGAACTAAGACCTATGGTCCAACTAGATGGAGGAAGGTTTGCTACTTCTGATTTAAATGATTTATATAGGAGACTAATAAATAGAAATAATAGATTAAAAAAGTTATTAGAACTTGGAGCTCCAGAAATAATAATTAGCAATGAAAAAAGGATGCTTCAAGAATCAGTAGATGCACTTTTCGACAATGGAAGAAGAGGTCGTGCTGTTGCTGGAGCTGGAGGGAGAGGCTTAAAATCATTATCAGATATGCTAAAAGGAAAGCAGGGTAGATTTAGACAGAATCTTCTTGGAAAAAGGGTTGACTATTCTGCAAGATCAGTCATTGTTGTAGGACCACATTTGGAGCTTCAGCAATGTGGTCTACCAAAAATGATGGCTTTAGAATTATTTAAACCATTTGTTATGAAAAGATTAGTTGAACTTGGTTTATCTCAAAACATAAAATCAGCAAAAAGAATGGTTGAGAGGTCAAGAGCACAAGTCTGGGACGTTCTGGCTGAAGTTATTGAAGAACACCCTGTTTTATTAAATAGAGCTCCAACTTTACATAGATTAGGTATTCAAGCATTTGAACCAATCTTAGTTGAAGGAAAAGCTGTACAAGTACACCCCCTAGTATGCGAAGCTTTTAATGCTGATTTCGATGGAGACCAGATGGCAGTACATGTTCCTTTATCAGCAGAAGCGCAAGCAGAAGCAAAGATTTTAATGCTTTCTACAAACAATGTTCTTTCACCAGCAAGTGGCAATCCTATAGTATCGCCAAGTCAAGATATGGTTATAGGTCTTTATTATATAACAGAATGTCATCAAGATTTAGAAAATACATCCAATGCCTATGTTGATATGAACGAAGCACAGCTTGCTTACGAGGGTGGGCATATTAAATTACATACACCTATAAAAGTAAGATTAGGTGAATTATCAGGTGATCCTGAAATACATAAGGCCCTTAAAAATAGATTTTCAGAGTTAATATCTGAAAAACCATTTAAGGGTAATGAATTAGTAAATACGACTTTGGGAAGAATGTATTTCAATACTATATTGCCTAAAGATTTTCCGTATATACAGGGAACAATTAGGAAGCCTGAAATGAAAAAAATTATTTCTGAAATTA
>CAJWPI010000049.1 GCA_913045055.1 uncultured Gammaproteobacteria bacterium
GCAACAATACATTTTGACTTATTGAATTTAGGCTTCTAACAGCCATCGGCTGCCCTGAAGGTTTATTTTTCTTATATAAATCATACATACTGTATAAATATACAGTATTTCTATTATTAAGCAAACTATACGATTATTTTCTTTTTCTATCTAAGAAGAAAAGGGCGGCAATAATGAATATAGCACTGAGAGCTAAAACAACAGTTCCTTGAATAATGTTTTGAAACATTCCCCAAAATAAATTAGATCTTCTAATATTAATAATCCATCCTATTAAAAGAACAATTAAACCCCAGTAAAAAATCCAACTAATCCCTCCCCAGCTAGCAGAAAATGTGAGTAACTCCATAAAAGTGTCTGTTGTATTGTTAAGCCCAAAAATTGACCCAACCATCATTGCTTGTCCAATTAAAAGCCAAAAGGCAGTGCCGGTTAAAAAAAAATTTCTATTAAATTTTGTTTTAAATGCTGAGATCAGAGAAAAGATCAGAAAAAAAATACCCACTGAAATAAGAATGGCTAAGATAACACCAAGTGAGATCAATAAACCGGGTAAAAAATTTCCCTCCATGGTTCAGATTAATTCAGTAACTTCTATATATTTACTCAATTTCTCCCATTCCTATTTCCTGTGTGTAATCTTCAGCAATGTACTTTTTTATTGTCTCTTTAGATTCCTCATCCCCATTTTCAGCGGCTTTATATAATTCTTTTCGAGGCAATTTTTTATTTTCAAAAACTACCTTCTTAGATTCTTCAATAATAAATAGTAATATTTTCAGTGTGATTTCATCAAGATTAGTTATTCCATTCACTCTCAATTCGGGAAGATAGTCTCTATGGGCATTAAAAACTATAGATTCTTCCTCCTCATTGTAAAAAGAAGATCTTTTCCAAAATTCCCTAGAATGTTTAAAGAAGTAATCTCCTATTTTTAATTGTTTATAATCCCACTTAGGACTCTTAAATAGGTTATGTATTTGCAGCTCTTTATTAGTCACATGAATAGTGCAGATTCTTGCTAAATTATTGGCATTAGCCTGTGCCGCTTTTACTGAAAGTTTAGGGTCGGTAGTTTGATGTTTACCAAACGCTAAATCAATATGAAATTCTTCGTTTGGGCCTTCTGGACTATATTTTTGCATAAGCGTGTTGTAAAGTTTCTTAGTTAAGTCGACAAGCTCTTTGGACCTTCCTTTTTCTTCACATGCTTTAAAGAAAGTATCTTGATCTTCTACATAATTTGCGTTGGCAGACCTACGTCTATTTGCCGTAGCCAAGTCACTACTTTTTTGAATAGCATTTATCGTTCTATTAAATAACTCCTCATTAATTTGTGTTTCTGATACGCCAAGATCTACACGGCAATTTCGAGCAAAAGTACTCATTTCCTTATAGATTTGCATTTTTTCTTTTTCGTCTATTTCAACTATGTCTTCTTCTTCATTTTTTTCAAATATTTCATTAATCTTTGAAAAAACACCTTCATAAGTGCTGATGGTTTCATCTCCGCCTAACATTTGAAGCTCCATCATTAAAAAAGGGAGTTTTGCTATTTCTTCATTTGAAATTTTTCCATCTTCGACCATCTCCTTGGTGTTGTTTAATATTTGTTGATAAAGTTTGACTTTCTCATCAAAAACACGCTCACCCTTTTTACTTTCCTGCTCAATTTCAGTCTGTTTATTGAGGAGGTACATAGTCAGCACAATCACAAATATGGCGCCAAAAGAAGAGCCAATAACTGCACCAGCTACACCACCACCAATCTTGTCAAAAAGGGGAGTAAATCCTAAATAAACAGCAACTCCTATTACTAATATAGCGCCTAATGTCTTTTGTCCTTGAGCACGAATCAACTCTAATTTATTTTTTCTTATTTTCTTATTTTCTTCTTTATTATTACTCATAATCTTATTCCTTCTGGGGGTTATCTAGCTTCCAATCTTTGCTCTACAAAAGAATGCATAAAGCATTAAGGAAAGGCAGAGTTAACCTAACAATTGCCCTAATAATTCTCTCATAGATTCAGCCTCCAATACAGTCTCTAGGACTAGAGTTGTTTAAGTCTTTCTCTGGAGTAAGCACAGTTTTCACAACTAGGATTAGATTCAGGAATTTTTGGTGAATTGAGAGTAGAAATCATACTTTCGACTTCAGATTCAATCCAGTCACAATTCCATTGATAAGGAACTAGAGTTTCTTCAAATCTCATAATTCCACCAAAATCTAATGCTGCTCTGTCTGCATTACAAACATAAAAATAAGAGGTATCTAATACTTGAAATCCCATTTCTTGGAGAAGATAAGCATAAAAATCTAACTGAATTTTATAGCCTTGATGGTAAATCCCTTGAAGATATGCTTCGGTGGAAACCTTTTTGAAACTAGCTTGGGATTTATAATCCACAACAATTAGCTTATCTTCCTTGGTATCATGCCAAAGATCATCTATCCCACCTTGTAGAATAATATTGCTGTCTTTAAATCTAACTTTTAAACCATGATGTAAGGAGTTTCTCCAGTTATCCATCTCTTCATGCTGAAAGGGAACAACATGGTTCAATTTATACTCCTTCATGATTCTATGAGGTACTTTCTCCTCTCGACATTTATCAAACTCCTTCTTAAGCAGAATGTCTGTCGTTTCGTTGAGAGACCAGCCGGGCATTCCAGGACTGGCTAATCCTTTTACCCGATCCAGATAAAAACACTTCTTACATAAAAGAAAGTCAGTAAATTTAGATCTGCTGATTTTAAAATCTTCAGCTTGATTGGGTGAATAAATAGAACTTGCTCTACTTCTTAATCCTTTGGCATCAACCAATTCGCCTTTACTATTTCTTTTTAAACTTATCATCTCTTTGCTATACAGATGGTGCTTTCAAAATTACATTGCTAGCAAACCAAGCATCTCTAGAAGAGCTGCTCATAGTAAATCTTACTGCGGGACGAGTCTTGAGACTTAGATTAACAATAAAACCGTCATTGGTAGGGTCCAAACTAGAGATGTTGGAGAACCTTTCTTTTACATCTCGTTTGTCTCCCAAAAAAATCAAATGCTTATTGGTAACAGACAGGATACCTGAGCCTACATCCTTCCATTCGCTATAGGCAACTGGCTCACCTCTGTGTTCAGTATGTCTTATAGTGAAATTTTTAGCTATCCTGTATGAGCCACCTGTGGAACGGCCCCTAAATCTTGTTTTTACATTTAATATGCTGCAACGAACCGAATCCCAAGAATATATAAAAGTTTCATTTTTATTTAACATAAGACCACTTGGAGGTTGTTTTTCAGGAAGAATGCCTTTTTGTAATTCATGGAGCATTCTCGCTTGACCAAGTGTTGTAAAACTTCCGTATATGCCCAACATATTGCTTAAGTAATCTTGAGTTGAGGGCTCACCAGGTTTAGGTTCCGGAAATCTAGTTCCAAAATCCGACATGAATTGTTCTATTTTTTGAAGTTCTTCATCATCCAGTGAAATGTCATCACACATCTCTTCAACAGCATCATCAAAACCTGCAGCCATAGATTTTTCTGCTTCAAGAGTGCCTGAAAGATATTTTTGTGCTTCAGCAAATTCGTTAGGTGCAATTTTATTAAATTTACCTAGCATTACTTCACTCTTAAGGTATTTTCTTAAGAAACTTTTGTGTTTCGCTGCATCAGAATTACACTTTGTATGGTCAATTCCACCAAAGAGAGTTCCAAAAAAACTAATTTTTTGATTGCAATAAGGACATTTTTTCATTTTAACAAATGATAATTATTTAAGACTCTACATTTGGTTTTGATGCATGTCTACTAGCTAAAATAAAAGATGTATTTTGTATAAAAATTATACTATTCTTATTAACCTATAAGGCAAGGAAAAAGATTAATTAAAAAAAGGAGAAAAATATGGCACTAAAATTTGATGGAACAAAATTGAAAGATGGCTCTAAGACTATAGCTAATGTAAATGGAGACAAGATCAGAGAAGGTACGGGTATCAGAACTTTAGCTAATGTAAAAGGAGACAAGATTAGAGAAGGTACGGGTATCAAAACTTTAGCTAATGTAAATGGAGACAAGATCAGAGAAGGTACGGGTATCAAAACTATTTTTACTATGCGGGATGTCGATAAAGCAATCTCAATAAATGGAAGAGTAAGTGATGGGATAGCTGCAGCTCTTTATCTGTTGTTTGTAAAATAATGTCTTAAGACCCATAAACATATTCTTAAATAATTAAAAAATAGGAGAGAATCATGCCATGTAAAACCTGTAATACCGGAGGGAGTCAAGCATTTAATCAATGTGCTAAATGTGGACAAGTCTGGTGTAAAAAATGCATACGAACTGGAGCAGGAGGCTACCCAAAAGAAACCGCAGGAAATAGATGTCCTTACTGTAAGGTTTTAGGTAAGAACTCCAATGTTGGAGAAAATGAGGTAGTAAGAAAGACTCATAAACATCTACTTAGATAAAAAGACACTTGATTTGTAGCTATATGTACAATCAACAAGGTGATAGTTAAGAAAACAGCTAAAAAACTAAAACTTTGGAGTCTCGATCTCCTTGATCCCAAAGATAACTTTCTAAAAAATCCTTTGCTTTGGATTATTTCAATCATAATAGCCTCTGTAATTATTTATCTTAGAGACTTCAATTAATAAATGACCTCTAAATTAAGAACCTTTTTTTGTTTGATGACCCTTTTTATTTGGGGGTGTACTGACGAGTCCCTCGATATAGTCAGCCTTGATTTAGATAAGAGCTCCATTGATACAAAAAGCAATGAGAGTTACAACGACGATAGAAATTTATATTTTGGAGATACGCACGTCCATACAAAATATTCTTTTGATGCCTATATATTTGGAACAACAGCTACTCCTGACGATGCCTATACTTTTGCTAAAGGAGGGTCTATCAAGCATCCCCTAGGATTTGATATGCAATTGAGCGAACCTTTAGATTTTTATGCTGTGACAGACCACGGCTTCTTTTTAGGGATGTTTGAGA
>CAJWPI010000050.1 GCA_913045055.1 uncultured Gammaproteobacteria bacterium
CTTATTATTTTTATGGGTGTAACAAATCCAGATAACCCTAAACACTCTAGACAATCACAAATTTTAGTTCCAATGGATTCTCCTGGAGTAGAAATAGTTAGGATGATGACAGTTTTTGGTTCAGATGATGCACCCCATGGGCATGCCCATATGAAATTTACAAACGTAAGAGTACCTAAAGGTAATCTTATTTTAGGAGAGGGTAGGGGATTTGAGATAGCCCAGGGGAGGCTAGGACCAGGAAGAATTCATCATTGTATGCGTTCTGTCGGTGTAGCTGAAAGAGCTTTAGAACTTTTGTGTAAAAGATCTACATCAAGAATAGCTTTCGGTAAGCCTTTATCAGAGTTGGGAGGTAATTACGATATTATCGCAGACTGCAGGATGGAGATAGAGATGTGTCGCTTATTGACTCTCAAAGCAGCTTATATGATGGATACCGCGGGAAATAAAGTTGCCAGAAGTGAGATAGCACAAATTAAAGTTGCTGTTCCTAATATGACTTTAAGAGTCATAGATAAAGCTCTCCAAGTACACGGAGGTGCAGGAGTTTCTCAAGATACCCCTTTAGCAAGAATGTATGCTGGCCAAAGAACCTTGAGAATAGCTGATGGTCCTGATGAAGTGCATAGACGAACTGTTGCTAGAGAAGAACTAGGTAAGTATGCACAAACTTAAATGAAAAAAGTATATAAGAGGTAAGTATGACTAGGAAACTTGTAGGTTACTCTACTGTTGGAACTAATAATAAAGAAAAAGCAGAAGAATTTTATAATGCTATTTTTAGCCCTATTGATGTTGAAAGTTTTTCAGACCCCACAGATGATAGGATTACTTTTTGGATGAGAAATGGAGGGAGAGAATTTGTTTTAGCAATAGCAGTTCCTCATAACGGAGAAGCTGCTTCTTCTGGAAATGGCTCTATGACGGGTATTGCCTTAGACTCTCAAGAAGAGGTAAAAGAAATGTATGCTAAGGCTATCGAACTTGGAGCTCAAGATGAAGGTGAGCCTGGAATGAGAGGTGGAACTTTCTATGGTGCTTATGTAAGAGATTTAGATGGTAATAAATTAGTGTTCTTTCACTTTGGCTAAAAACCATCTACCAAAGATTGTTTATTAGTTTAAGAACCTCCATCGACAAATAAACATTGCCCTGTTATCCAACTAGATGCTGGCGATGCCATAAAGACTACTGCAGAACCGATGTCTTCAACTTCACCTAGTCTCTGTAAAGGAATGTTAAGAACTTTAGTTAAAGAATCTACTTCTTGCTGATTAGATAAGTTAAGAGAATCTTTGAAATTCTCAGTTGGTATTGGTCCTGGAGCAATCGCATTTACTCTAATGTTGGGAGCAAGTTCTAGAGAAAAAGAAGCAGTTAGGCTATTTACTGCAGATTTGGCGGCCCCGTAGGGACCATTTTTAATATTAGGTTTCATATTCTTAGATGTTGCAGAAGATATATTAATAATAGAGCCACCAGTCTCTTGCATATAATTAGATGCAATAACGCATCCCGACCATACAGCTTTCAAGTTTAAATTAATTTGTGCATCAAATTCATCTTCAGAGGTCTTACTCATGTATCTAGGGGTTGCGTCTGGGAGACCGCCAGCATTATTTACCCAAATATCTATTTTCCCGAATTCATTTTTAGTTTTTAAGGCAAGATTTTCTAGTTCACCTTTTTTTGTAACGTCCGTAGGTACTACTAGACATTTTTTTCCTACTGAACTAATTGCAATTGAGGTTTCTTCTAAGTCTTTTTTATTTCTAGAAGCTACCACAATATCAGCACCAGCCTCTGCAAGCGATATAGCTATCCCTCTTCCTATTCCTTTTCCAGCACCTGTTACTACTGCAACCAAATTATTCAGTTTAAATTTTTCTAAGACATTCATTTCTTAACCTTACTTTATTTATTCTAAGTTTGCTCCTGAAGAATGTTTGCCTGCTAGATATCCAAAGGTAAGCGCCGGTCCCAAAGTTCCGCCTGCGCCTGCATAAACCGATCCCGTCACTCCTGACATTACATTTCCTACTGCGTATAAGCCTTTTATTATTTGACCTCTAACAGAAATAACTTGACCACATTCATTTGTTTTCAATCCCCCATTAGTTCCAAGACATCCCATTTTTATTTCTACTGCATAAAAAGGAGGTTTTTTTAATTCCCCCAAAGTAGCTTTAATTCCAGACAAGCTTCTATCACCGTAAAAGGAGTCATAATCACTTTTACCCCTTAAAAATTTAACATCATCTTCATTTAAGACGTATTGGTTAAATTCAGTTACTGTTTCCAATAAGTTATTGGCGTTTACTTTAAGCTTAAAGGCCAGTTCTTCTAAGGAAGAACCTTCTGTCATCCACTCAGGAGTTGTGGTATTTGGTAGAGAAGGTCCCGATGCGTATCTACTTCGGTATGTAGCATCAAAAACAATCCACGCAGGTATGTTGTTGTAAGAATAAGTGTTTGGGTCAAAGTGATGAAAAGCTCCTGCTAAAGCAGAATAATTTGTTGCTTCATTACAGAATCTTTTTCCTTCTTGATTTATCATTATAGAATGTGGCAATGTTCTTTCTATAAGAACAGGAGAAGATTTTTGATATCCGCCTTCCCAGGTATCACCTGGAATTGCTAGAACTGGAGTCCACCAAGCGCTAGTCATATTTCCTAAAGACGCCCCAACTTCTTGTCCCATTATAATTCCGTCTCCAGTATTTCCTGGCGGAGAAGCAGGGTGAGTCATAGGTCCACGAAGAAAAGATGACACTAATTCCTTATTCCATTCAAACCCTCCAGTTGCAATTATCACAGCTCGTTTACTATGAATTTGTTTTGTTTTTCCTTCATGCAGAATTTCTACCCCACTCACACCTTCTTTTGAAGATATCAGTCTGATAACTCTTGATTTTAAGAAGGGTTCAATACCCATATCTAAGCAACCCTTAAGAAGACTCCCAACTAGTGCTTGTCCCATTCCACGGGAATCATTAGACAATCTTTCTTCCATATCTTCTTCAGCAATTTGACCTGTCCCGCCCCCTAAGGGAGTTTCGGATAAAGTCATTGGTATCGGAGGTCCACTACTTTTTATTTTGTCCTTCCAAGAACCCAATTCCTTAAAACTAAACAACTCATTATCTAAGGCTCTACCACCACTCTTAATAGCTCCAGGGTTATCTAAATAGTAGTCTGGATATCCTTTTAAGACTTTTAAACGAACAGGTGAATTCTCTTCCATAAATTTGATTGCTTCAGCTGATTTAGAAACGAAGACTTCCAGCATAGAGGGGTTTATTTCTCCCTGAGAAAGGGATAAGAAGTAGTCCATCGCATTTTTTTTACTATCCTTAATTTTCAAGGCTTTCATGTGGTGGTTCATTGGTGACCACACTATGCCGCCTGATATTCCAGTTGTACCTCCTACTAAAGATTCTTTTTCCAATATGACAACATCAGATCCATAGGATTTTGCTGAAATGGCAGCTAACATTCCTCCAGCTCCACTTCCAATTACAATGACATCGTATTGTTCCTTCAGGTTTCCTCCCTTTTAAATGAATTTTAGGTTGACTTAATCTATCATGAAATTATTCTTTTTTTGAAGTTTTAATATATAGAATGTTTTTATAACTTCCATAGAGTGGAATATGAGCAGAAAGAAACTAGAAGAAATTGCTAAGATAAACCGGCAACATGCTGAAGACGGAACGATAGAATTAACTCAAAAGATCGTCGAAGTCCCTGCAAAATATTATTATGACCAAGACAGGTGGAATTCTGAGATAGAGAGGGTCTTTAAGAGACTTCCGTTGGTTTTAGGAATTTCAAGTGAATTGAAGAAACCTGGAGACTATAAAGCACTAGAAGTCGTAGGTATGCCGGTTATTATAAACAGAAATTCCGAAGGAAAATTGAATGCCTTTTTGAATATTTGTCGACATAGAGGTTCATCTTTGGTGGAAAATGGTCATGGAAATTCTAGTCACTTTAGATGCCCCTATCATGGTTGGGCTTATAGCGATGATGGAGAGCTGATAGGTATTTCAGACAATGAGAATTTTGGTGATTTAGACAAGGAGTGTAATGGTTTAATTAAGCTGCCTATAGAAGAAAGAGCCGGAATAATTTGGGTAAATTTGGATCATAAAACAGAACTCTCTATGGATTCTTTTCTTTCTGGTTATGACGAAATGTTAGCGCATTTTAAATTTGAAGATTGGTATATATTCGACACAAGAACTCTTAAGGGACCAAACTGGAAAGTAGCTTACGATGGTTACTTAGATCTCTACCACTTACCTGTTTTACACAGTGAGACTTTCGGTACAGAAATATCTAATAAAGCCATGTTTTATGCTTGGGGACCACATCAAAGAGTTATTAGTCCATCTCGTCTTTCTTCTCAAGATGACTTTGATGGGGAAGGTATAGATTACAGTGAATTACCTATAAAAGAAGTACCTACAGCGGTCTTAATGACAGGTGTTTGGACCATATTTCCTCATGTCTCTATTGCTTCTTTTAATGGTGGGGGGAGAAGCGTTCTGCTGTCTCAGCTATTACCAGGAGCAAGTCCTGAAGAGTCTTATACAGTGCAATACTACTTAATGGAAAAAGAACCTAATCAACAACAAAGAAAGGAAGCAAAAGAGCAGTTTGATTTTCTTAAGTATGTGGTTAAAGAAGAAGATTACGCTACTGGGTTGAAACTTCAGAAAGGCCTTAAGACTGGTAAACTAGAATCGGTGCTCTTTGGAAGGAATGAGAGTGGTGGTCAAGCTTTTCATGAATGGGTAGATAAAATCATTAACACAAAAAACAAAGATCTAAGTAAATTATTTTAAAAAAGAGTAAAAAGTTTAAGTAAATAAACTATTAGCTTTGAAGAATAGCCACAAATAAATAGACACGTAGCTCAGTCTGGTTAGAGCACCACCTTGACATGGTGGGGGTCG
>CAJWPI010000051.1 GCA_913045055.1 uncultured Gammaproteobacteria bacterium
ACCAACGACCGGCTGATTACAAATCAGCTGCTCTACCAACTGAGCTACGCCAGCACCTTATGATATGTTTACTTTAAGCAGCTAACAAAAAGATAAACATTTATAAGTTCTTATTGTATGGCAGATGGTTATGAAGGAAAAGTAAGGAAGTTAAAAGTTAAGAAGAAAGATTTTTTTGGGAAGATATGAAGTTTATTTGTTTCATAGAAAAGATGGCTTTGGAGTGCTAAACTTAAACCACACGGATAATTCTTTCCTTAAGAAACTTCTTACTATATTCAAAAATAAAGATCCTACATGAAAAACATACTGGATGTTAACGACTTGAGGAAGACTATTTTGAGAATGGCCTTTAAGGGATCAACTGTACACATAGCATGCTCTCTTTCTATCGTAGAAATATTAGCGGTCATCTACAGATCTCATCTTAACTATGATGTTAAAAAAATAGATGATCCAACCAGAGACTACCTTATCTTAAGCAAAGGACATGGGGTAATGGCTCAGTATGCATGTTTGAGGGAATTGGGTTTAATAAGTAAACAAGATATAGAAAATTATTTTGGAGATGGAACCATGCTCAAAGGATTGTCTGATTCAAGAGTTCCTGGACTAGAAGTCTGTTCAGGAACATTAGGTCATGGTTTATCTGTAGCTACCGGACTGGCTTTGGGTGCCAAAAGGAACCAAACACATCAAAAGATTTTTGCTGTAGTTGGAGATGGAGAGTTAAATGAAGGTCCTTGTTGGGAAGCCATAATGTTTGCAGGTCATCATAAACTAGAAAATCTAATGATCATTGTTGATAAGAATAATTTTCAAGCCCTTGCCGAAACTAAAGAAATAATCAATCAAGAAAATCTTTCTAAGAGTATAGAGTCTTTTGGGTTTGAAGTTTTATCTGTTGATGGGCATGACGAGCAAGAACTAGACACAGCCATAGAAAATCTATTTCAGTCTGACACTTTAAAACCCAAAGCCATAGTTGCCAATACAAAAAAAGGGTATGGTATTTCTTTCATGGAAGATTCTAATGAGTGGCATTACAAGAGATTAGATGATGAAACTTACCAAGCAGCATTAAAAGAACTAGAGTTAAAAAAATGAGAGATGCTTTCTCTACTGAACTGATAAAGCTATTTTCAAAAGACCCTAAAGCTATTCTACTAACAGGAGATCACGGCTACGGTCTTTTCGATAGCTTGAGAAAAAAGCACTCAGATCAATATTTAAATGTAGGAGTTGCAGAGCAGAATATGGTCGGAGTTGCAGCGGGCTTGTCAAGATCTGGATTTAAACCTTTTGTCTATGCTTTAAGTTGCTTTGTTCCTGTTAGAGTATTGGAGCAGATTAAGATTGATGTATGTCATGATAGGTTAGCTGTTATATTCATTGGTGATGGAGCGGGATTTGTCTATAGTCATCTTGGAACAAGCCATCAGTCTACTGAAGATATAGCAGTAATAAGATCAATTCCAAATATAAACATCCTGTCTCCTGCAGATAGATTTGAGATGATTAGTTGCGTTAATCTTGCTTACAGTTTAGAAGAATCTGTTTATTTAAGAATGGGTAAATCTGATGTAGGGGACATACACCAAGATACACCACAGCTGAAGCTAGGAGACCTTTTACCTATCAAAGTAAATAAATCTAATATTCACTTTATTGCTACAGGCTCGATGGTTAAAACAGCTGTAACTTTGGCAGAAGAATTTGAAGTTAGTGTATCAAGCGCGCCCTGTTTAAAACCCATAAACAAAGAACAGGTAAGTCAGATTTGCCAAAGAAATGAAATCGTAGTTACTCTTGAGGAACACTCAATTTTTGGAGGTTTGGGGTCAATAGTTTCTGAAATAGCTTCTGAAATTTCTCAAGCAAAGGTTCTGAGAATAGGTGTTGAGGATCGTTTTACAAAATATTGTGGAACTTACAATTATCTTCTTAAGGAGCAGGGACTTGACCTTTCCTCAGTCAGATCAAAGATAAAAAATTTTTTAAAGAAGGCTTAGTTCTAATTCATAAACTTAAATACAAACTATTTTTTTTCAGAAAGAACTAAACTTAATGGTAAGAACTGATATCATTGCGAATTAAAACTTTTGCAGAATTTAGTTTTTTCATACTTTTTGAAATGTCACAACTTAAGTAGGGCAGAAGCGCCTTGTTCTCTTTATAGATTTGAAACACTCTTTTTGATTTTTACTTTTTTAAGATAATAATGAAATCACTAGTTACGGGTGGTGCGGGGTTTATAGGTAGCCATCTAGTTGATATTCTTTTAGAAAAAGGTGATGAGGTCATCGTTTTAGACAATTTCACTACAGGTAGACCTGAGAATTTGAGTCATGTAGAAGGAAAGATAAACCTAATTGAAACTGATTTGTCGTTAGAAAAAGATTGGAAGAAGCATTTTAAGAATGTTGATAGAGTATTTCACCTTGCAGCTTTAGCTGACATAGTCCCTTCAATTGAAAATCCAGATTCTTATTTTCAATCTAACGTCACTGGAACTTTTAATGTAATGAAAGCCTGTAAGGAATTTGATATAGCGAAAGTAGTTTATACAGCCTCATCCTCTTGTTATGGAATTCCTGACATCTTTCCAACACCAGAAACAGCAGAAATAAGACCTCAATATCCTTATGCACTTACAAAACTTTTGGGTGAGCAAATAGTTTTGCATTGGAGTAATGTTTATGGAGTTTCTTCTGTTTCAACAAGATTGTTCAATGTGTATGGGCCGCGATCTCGTACTTCAGGAACTTATGGAGCAGTATTTGGTGTTTTCTTAGCACAAAAATTGAGTAATAAGCCCTACACAGTTGTAGGCGACGGAACTCAGACAAGAGACTTTACCCATGTTAAGGATGTAGCTTCTGCTCTGGTAGCTGCTTCCGAGAGCTCTTTAGAAGGGGAGATTCTAAACATTGGTTCAGATAATACCTATAGCATCAATCAAGTTGTAGGGTTGCTTGAAGGAGAAGTAGTTTATATACCCAAAAGACCAGGAGAGCCTGATGTTACTTGGGCAGATATCTCAAAAGCAAAAGAGATGCTTGAATGGAATCCAAAAATTTCAATTGAAGAAGGTATTGAGGATCTTTTAGATAATATTGATTATTGGTCAGAAGCTCCTGTTTGGGACCCCGATTCAATTTCTAAAGCAACTAAAAAGTGGTTTGAGTATTTAGGCTAGGAATGAATAACAAGATAATATCCTTAGAAAAACTTTCAAAAAAAGTTCAAAAAGCAAAAGACTCTAAAAAAAGGGTTATCCATTGTCATGGAGTATTTGATCTTCTTCATATTGGCCATATTAAACACTTTGAAGAAGCTAAGTCACACGGAGACTTCTTAGTTGTAACTATTACACCTGATCAATATGTCAATAAGGGTCCTAATAGACCAGCTTTCTCCACAAAACTTCGCTTAGAAGCCTTAGCTGCTTTAGAGTCAGTAGATTTTGTTGCTGAAAATGAGTGGTCTTCTGCAGTAAAAACTATAAAAAAAATAAAGCCTGATATTTATTTCAAAGGACCTGATTATAAAAATAATAGTGATGATATTACTGGTATGATTAAAGAGGAATCTAAGGCTGTTGAATCAATTGGAGGCAATGTAATGTATTCAACAGATATTTCTTTTAGCTCTAGCTCTATCCTTAATAGATACAGCGATCTATATTCAGAGGAGCAAAAAGCATTTATCTCTTCTATAAGAAATGAAATAGGATCTAATGACATTAAGGGCATAGTCGATCGTCTTCAAGATCTAAAAGTTTTAATTATTGGTGAAACAATTATAGATAAATATGTATTTTGTGAGGCCTTAGGGAAGTCTGGAAAAGAGCCTGTATTAGTTCTTAGAGATTTAAGTACTGAAGAATATTTGGGGGGCAGCGCAGCTATAGCAAATCATTTATCTGATTTCTGTTCCTCTCTTACCCTCTTAAGTGCTTTAGGGGAGGAAGGTGAATATCAAAAATTTATTGAAAAGAATTTAAAGAAAAATATACAGACTAAATTTATCAATAAAACCAATTCCCCAACTATAGTTAAAAAAAGATTTGTTGAGCATATAACGAATAGTAAGACTTTGGGTGTCTATTCAATTAATGATGAAGCTCTTTCTAAACAAGATGAAAAGAGATTTATAAATATAATGCTTAAAGAGATGAAAAAACACGATCTTGTAATAGTTACCGATTATGGTCATGGTTTAATTACAGATAAGATAGCTAAAGAAATTGTAAGGAATTCACCATACACTGCTCTAAATGCTCAAATTAATGCGGCTAATAGTAGCTATCACACAATGAATAAATACGACAAAGTTGAGTGTGTAATAATCAATGAAGGTGAACTTCGACATGAATTTAGAAATAGAGATGGAGATTTAACTACTCTAATGAAAACTTTATCTACTGATTTAAAAGCAAAAAATGTTGTAGTTACTAGAGGCAATCAGGGAGCCAAGCTATATAATAGTAAAGAGGACAAATTTATGACATGCCCGGCTTTCGCCTCTAAAGTAGTTGATAAGGTAGGTTCTGGAGATGCTATGCTATCTTTATTGTCTGCTTCTCTCAAAGCAGGGTTCGACCCAAAATTGTCTTTACTTATGGGGTCTTTAGCTGCCGCCCAGTCTGTAGAAACAATTGGTAATAGTAAATCTATTAGTAAAAACTCTATCTTAAAAACCCTTCAACATACCTTGAAATAGTACTTATGGACAAAGACTTTCTTAAAACATATCTTACAGACTTTTCTGAATTGATTAAGCCTCAAGAATCAGTATTAGAGCAGCTAGTAGAAGTAAAAGAAGCTTTAGTTGAAGCGCATTCCAAAGGAAATAAAGGAATGATTTTTGGAAATGGAGGTAGCGCTGCTATTGCAAGTCACTTTAGTGTAGATTTAACTAAAAATGCTTCGGTAAGATGCATAAATTATAATGAATCTG
>CAJWPI010000052.1 GCA_913045055.1 uncultured Gammaproteobacteria bacterium
TCAAATTTATCTCCTAATCCTGAATAATTTGGATCAGAGAAGGTAAATTTCATATTTGCATGTCTGTTTTCTTCTTTTGCTCTATTTATTTCTAGGGATTTATTCAATTGTGAAGGGAGTCTAACGACAGATATATTAAACCCATTAGGTATGTCTATATTATTTTCAGATAAATAATTTAATAGATTTATATCTTTCATTTCTATCAGGTTTTACTATAGTTAAGTCTAATGAAAAAATTAGAAATCTTAATTACTTTATTAGTGCTAGTGCTTATGTAGCGCTCATTAGTATGTATTGAGCGCCTCCTTAAACTAAGGAGGTTTTTTTTTGAGGATGGATATGACAAAAGAAATGTTAACTGGAGCAGAATTAATAGTTAGAACCCTTGAACATTTAAAAATTTCTACGGTTTTTGGACTCCCAGGTGGTGCAATATTGCCTGCTTATGATCCTTTGTATGACAGCCCTATAAGACACATCTTAGCAAGACATGAACAAGGTGCTGGCCATATGGCGGAAGGCTATGCACAAGCTACAGGAGAACTTGGAGTAGTAATAGCAACCTCCGGACCTGGTGCAACAAACTTAATAACCTCTTTGAACAATGCTTTAATGGACTCTACCCCCTTGCTTGCCATAACTGGGCAAGTTGCAACAGAAGCAATAGGTAACGATGCTTTCCAGGAAGCTTACACAGTTGGGTTAACCATCTCAGCAACAAAACATAATTATCTAATTACTGATGTGAAAGAAATTCCTCAGATACTTCTTGAAGCTAAGCATATTGCAACATCAGGTAGGCCTGGTCCTGTTTTAGTAGACATTCCTAAAGATATTTTGAATGACAAAACAAGTTGGGTAGAACCTAAGTTAGAAGAACTACCAGGTTATAAACCAACTTTAGAAGCCAATCCTAGAATGATCCAACAAGCAGTTGAGTTAATAAAAAATTCTAAAAAACCAATTCTATATGTTGGTGGAGGGATAATACATTCAAAAGCCAACCAAGAGCTGTTTGAGTTATCTACAAAATATAATATACCTGTAGTTACAACTCTTATGGGTAGAGGAGCTTTCCCGGATGGGAATGACTTATGTATAGGAATGCCTGGTATGCATGGTAATTATACAGCTACTACCTCTATACAGAATTCTGACTTACTTATTGCTTTAGGAGTAAGATTTGATGACCGAGTTACTGCAAATCCAAAATTTTTTGCTCAAAAAGCCAAAGTCATTCATGCTGACATAGATCCTGCTGAAATAGGGAAAGTAAGAGAGCCAGAAGTTCCTATTGTTGGAGATGCAAAAAGTGTAATTAAAGGTTTGATTGAAACTTTAGGAGATACAGAAGTAGATACAAAAGATTGGCTTAAAGAAATAAAAGAAATGAAAAAAAGTTATCCTTTAAGTTATAACCAAGAAGAAAAAGGTCCACTTAAAGTTCCATATGTTCTAGAAGAACTACAAAAAATGTCAGAAGAAGATTCCATAGTTGTTTCTGGAGTTGGCCAACACCAAATGTGGATTTCTCTTCATTGGAAATTTACTTCCCCTAACACTTGGTTAAATTCAGGAGGATTAGGAACAATGGGATATTCACTTCCAGCAGCAATTGGAGCAAAAGTTGCATTTCCTGATAAACAAGTTCTTGCTCTAGATGGAGATGGTTGTTTCCAAATGACTTGCCAAGAATTAATTACTGCCTCTACTGAAAATATACCTTTAAAGATAGTAGTTTTTAATAATGGAAATCACGGCATGGTAAGGCAGTGGCAAAAAATATTTTATGATCATAGATTCTCAGCATCTGAACTAACTCATCATACGCCAGATTATGTAGCTCTTGCTGAAGCTATGGGTGCAGTTGGGCTTAGGATGGTCGAAAAATCAGATGTTAATAGAGTGTTCGAAGAGATGTTCAAAGTTAATGATAGGCCTGTACTAGTTGATTGTGTTGTAGACCCCGACGATATGGTCTTCCCAATGGTTCCTGCAGGCGGTAGTAACGATGTAGTGCTTTTAAATGAAGATGATTTGAAGAACATATGAGTGAAAGAATCCTAAGCGTACTAGTTGAAGATAAGCCAGGAGTATTAGCTAGGGTTGCATTAACTATTTCTAGAAGAGGATTCAATATTAATTCTTTATCTGTAGGTCCAACAAACATTGAAGGTAGATCAAAGATGACGATAGTTACAGAACTTGAGTCAGTGGAGCAAGTAAAAAAACAGTTAAACAAGCTAGTAAATGTGATAAAGATTGTCGAATTAGATCCAGATAATAATATTGAATCTGAAGTTTTACTTATGAAAGTGTCAATTAACAAAGAAACTCAAACATCTGTTATTGAAAAAGCTTCTTTATCGGGAGCAAAATCGGTTGATGTGGGTCAAGACTACGCAATTTTTGAATTAACAGGAACATCAAAAGAACTAATTAAATTTGAAAAACTTTTAAAACCATATGGAATTATAGAAATGATAAGAGGTGGAAGAATAGCCATCCAAACTAAACTTTAGGAGGAAAAATGGTAACTAAAATTATATATGATGATTCGATAGACCAAGATTTAATTAAGTCAAAAAAAGTTACTGTAATTGGATTCGGTAGCCAAGGTCATGCCCACGCACTCAATCTACATGAATCAGGTGTAGATGTTACTGTAGGATTAAGAGAGTCTTCTGAATCATTTAAAAGAGCATCTGATATGGGATTAAAAGTTGAGAATGTAGAAGATGCCACCTCTGGGGCAGATGTAGTTATGCTTCTATTGCCCGATCAACTCATGGCTGATATATATAACAGTGATATTGCACCAAATATGAAAGATGGTTCTACATTGTTGTTTGCACATGGATTTAATATTCATTTTGGTGAAATAATTCCTCGTGAAGATATATCTATAGGCATGGTGGCCCCTAAAGGGCCTGGTCACTTACTTAGAAGGACTTATGAAGAAGATTCTGGAATGCCTTGTTTAGTAGCAGTAGATAAAGATGTAAGTGGTAATACATTTGAATTAGCACTCTCCTACTCTTCAGCTATTGGTGGAGGTAAAGCAGGAATTTTAAAGACAACATTCAAAGAAGAAACTGAAACCGACTTATTTGGTGAGCAAGTTGTTTTATGTGGTGGTTTAACAGAGTTAATTAGAAATGGTTTTGAAACTTTAGTTGAAGCAGGGTACCAACCAGAAAGTGCATATTTTGAAACTTTACATGAGGTAAAACTAATAGTTGATCTTATGTATGAGGGTGGATTTGAATGGATGAGACATTCTATATCAGATACTGCAGAATATGGAGATTTTTCAAGAGGTTCAAGAATAATTACAGATGATACAAAAAAAGAAATGAAAAAAGTTCTTGAAGAAATACAGTCTGGTGCATTTGCAAAAGAATGGATGTCTCAAGCTAGAGAAGGTGCTCCTTTTCTTAATCAAAAAAGAGAAGAGGCTTCTAAACATCAGCTTGAAAGTATTGGAAAAGATTTAAGAGAAATGATGCCTTTTTTAAATGCCAAGGATATTAAAAAAGATATATGAGTTCAGATCAATTAATAATTTTTGACACAACCTTAAGGGATGGTGA
>CAJWPI010000053.1 GCA_913045055.1 uncultured Gammaproteobacteria bacterium
GAATCAATTAAATTGGGCGGGACTAGTCTAAAAGACTTCGTAAAAGCAGACAGTCAACCGGGTTTCTATAAACCTAACTTGTTCGTATACGGAAAAGAGGGTGAAAAGTGTAAGAATTGCAAAAGTATCTTGAAAAACACCAAAATAGGACAAAGAAGTACTATTTATTGCCCGGCTTGTCAGGGCTAGATGCTGCTTATCTAGAGTTTAAATCTTTCTTTTAATGCTTTTTCAACAATTGGATCAACAAATGAAGAAAGCTCTCCCCCCATGGAAGCTATCTCTCTAACTAAAGTTGATGAAAGAAAAGAAAATTTAGCTTTAGGAGTTAGAAAGACGCTTTCAAGGTCTGGTGACATAGCTCTGTTCATATTGGCTAACTGAAACTCATATTCAAAATCTGAAACAGCTCTCAAGCCTCTTATTAAAATATTAGTCCCTTCTTCTTTAGCAAGATCCACAACTAGACCAGTGAATCCTATCGCACGAACCCTTTTATTGCCTTTAAAGATTTCTTGTATATGTTGAATTCTTTCTTCTAGAGTGAAAATAGGAGTCTTTACTTCACTTGTGGCTATGGCAATAGTAACCTCATCAAATAAATGCAAGGCTCTTTCAACAATATCAATATGACCTAAGGTTACAGGATCAAAAGTACCAGGATATAAAGCTTTACTCATAGATTAACTCCTTCAAATTGTCATTTTCCCATATTTTCTCACTAAAAAGATAACAAGATTGATAATCACTCTCATTTTAAGAAGCATTTCCAACAACCGTTTTATTAAATTTTTGCTTTATAGTGCCGTACTAATGATTGAAGCAATAATATTTCTTTTATCCGTAAGTGCAATGGTGCTTTATATTGTAATTTCGGCTAGATACCTTTAAGACAACGATATAAAATAGAAGAGTAGTTTTGTTTAATCTAATAATGTATCTAAACTTTCTATTAAATGGGGGTAGGAAATGGCAGATTTAAAGGGCTCCGAAACAGAACAGAATCTTAAGGATGCGTTTGCTGGAGAATCTCAAGCAAATAGACGTTATCTTTATTTTGCATCTAAAGCTGATATAGAAGGCCACAACGATGTTGCTGCAGTATTCAGATCTACTGCGGAGGGGGAAACTGGACATGCTCATGGTCATCTAGAATATCTAGAAGAAACTGGTGACCCTGCAACAGGCAAACCTATTGGAGAAACTAAACTAAATCTTGAAGCTGCAGTAGCTGGAGAAACACATGAATATACCGACATGTATCCAGGAATGGCTAAAACAGCTAGAGATGAAGGATTCGAAGAGATCGCAGATTGGTTTGAAACTTTAGCTAAGGCTGAAAGATCTCATGCAAACAGGTTTTCTAAAGCTTTAGAAGAGCTTTAAAAATTTTTTTTAACTTTGGGGATAATATTTATCTATTATCCCATTTTCTCTTATTTTAATGTCTGAAAAACCACAAATTAAAGAAGGTGGTCTCGATGCACCAACGAGATATCCAGTTAAATGGAAAAAAGAAGAGTTCACAAATGAAGAAGAATTTTTAAAAGAAGCTGAAAGAGTATTTGATGTATGTCATGGATGTAGAAGATGTGTAAGTCTTTGTGAATCCTTTCCTACCTTATTTGATTTGATAGATGAATCAAAAACCCTTGAAGTCGATGGTGTAGAAAAAAATGACTTCCAAAAGGTAGTAGATGAATGTTATATGTGTGATTTGTGCTATCAAACAAAGTGTCCCTATGTTCCTCCGCATGAATGGGCCATTGATTTTCCCCACCTTATGCTTAGAGGCAAAACTATTGCGCATAAAAAAAAGAGAAAAAGTATTCTAAAGAGATTGCGAGATAAAGCACTTACCTCTACTGACAGTCTAGGTCATATACTAAAAATTCCTTTAATAGACGTAACTTACAGAAAGCTTTCTAAAAATAAGTTTCTCAGGAAGACAACTTCTCATCTAACAGGGATTCATGAATTAGCTCCACTTCCAGATTTCGAAAAGACAAGGGATTATGTAACAAACTCTGAACTTATTCCTGAAGAAGCAGGAACAACTAGAGGGAAGGTTGCTATCTTTGAAGGTTGTTATTGTAGAAATTACAAGCCTAGTCTTGTTGAAGATCTAATTAAAGTACTAGAACATAATGAAATACTTGTAAAAGTGATTTCTGAAGAAAAATGCTGTGGGATGCCTAAATTTGACTTAGGAGATCTAGATGCGGTAGAGAAATTAATGAAATTTAATGCTCCTCTTCTAGAGAAAGAAATAAATTTAGGATTCGATATTATTTCACTGGTTCCTTCGTGTGTTTTGATGTTTAAACAGGAGTTACCATTACTTTTTGATGAAAACGAATCTTTAAAAAATATAAAAAGACATATATATGATCCCTTTGAATATCTGTCTAAACGGGATGCAGATGGAAAGCTAAAGAAAGACTTCAAATCTTCTTTAGGGAAAATTGCGTACCAAATAGCTTGTCATCAAAGAGTTCAAAACATAGGTCCTAAAACTAAAGAAGTTCTTGAAATGATTCCTTCTACCGAGGTAAATACCATTGAAAGGTGTTCTGGGCATGATGGAACTTATGCTGTTAAAAAAGAAACCTATGAAAACTCTATTAAGATTGCACGACCTGTAGCAAGAAAAGCTGATGAATTTTCTGCTGACTATCTAACTAGTGATTGCCCTTTAGCTGCTAGCCAAATTGAACATGTTGCATCAAAAGATTTTTTGAATGGACACCCTATTTCTCTTCTCAAAAAGGCTTATAATCTAAAATAAGAGAATGCAGAAAATATCTACTAAAGATCTACTTAGTCTTGAAAACTATAGTCAAGAAAGAGAAAAGATTAGAAAAAACCTTATTGAAATAAAAAAAGATAGAAAAATCCAAATAGGTGGAAATGTAACTTTATTGTTTGAAAATAACGCAACAATAAAATATCAAATTCAAGAAATGTTAAGAGTAGAAAAAATCTTTGAAGAAGATGGAATTAAAGAAGAGTTAGCTGCTTACAATCCTCTAATTCCTGATGGAAATAACCTTAAGGCTACTATGCTCATTGAGTTTCCAGATGCAGTGGAAAGAAAAGAAAAGTTATCTTACCTGATAGGCATAGAGGATAAGGTTTGGCTCCAAATTGGAGAAAATGAAAGAATTTTTGGAATAGCAGATGAAGATCTGGAAAGATCTGACGAAGAAAAGACTTCGGCAGTACATTTTTTAAGATTTGAATTAAGCAATCTTATGATTAAAGACCTAAAATCTAAAGTTACTTTATTTGCAGGCATAAGTCATCCAAACTATAACGTAAGAACTCAAGAAATTGCTCAATCTATCTCTAATTCACTTTCAAAGGATCTAGATTGATTTTCCTTTACGGCGCCTCCTTAGCTCAGTTTGGTAGAGCAGAAGACTCTTAATCTTTTGGTCGT
>CAJWPI010000054.1 GCA_913045055.1 uncultured Gammaproteobacteria bacterium
AATGAAAAAAGTTTACGAAGAACTTCAAATAGCCATACAATAATTATATGAATATATTTTTAGCAGTTATATATGTTTTTTTATTACGTTTAATTGAGCAGGCTTTAGGAACTTTAAGATCTCTGTACGTTAATAAAGGGAAGCCTAAATTAGGTGCTCTTTTAGGATTTATAGAATCTGCAATTTGGGTAGTAGCTATTTCTCAAGTAATTAAAGATCTAAACGACCCACTTTTAATAATGGGGTATGCTTTAGGGTTTGCAGCTGGAACTATTTCAGGATCATACATTGAATCAACAATCGCTATAGGAAATGTTGTAGTAAGAGTTTTTATACAGCGTAATGAAAATAGTGAATTACTAGCAAATGAGTTAAGAGCAAACGATTTTGGTGTAACAGTAATTAATGGGCAAGGTAGAGATGGTGAAGTAAGTATAGCATGGTGTGTTACTCCAAGAAAAAAAGTTAAGCAACTATTAGGTATCGTTTCAGAAATTACTCCAGATGCTTACGTTACTACTGAAGCTACAAGTCCTACAAATTTAAATTCAAATAATAAATAATTAGATACCTTTTTCGTATTCATCTTCAAAAGATACTCTTTTTCTTTTTGAATTTCTTCCTTTAGGTCCTCTATCTCTATTGTCTCTTCTGCGTTTATCATTTCTTCTAGATTGAGAATCCCTATTTCTATTATTTGATCTTCCACTATCTATTGAATCTTCAGGTATTTCTAAGTCATCAACAAGGGAGAGGCTAATTTTTCCATTTTCGATACTATCAACATGTACTTTAACTTTATCTCCAGGATTTAATACATTTTCAGGGTTTTTTACTCTTAATTCTGAATGAAATTTAGAAATATGTAACAACCCATCTCTTCCTGGAAGAATATTTATAAATGCTCCATAAGTTGCAATACTTACAACTTCCCCTTCATAGTCTGTATCGACTTCTACTTCTGGTGGGTCAATTATTAACATTACCATCTCTTTAGCATCATTAAGTGAATCCTCTTCAGTTGAACCTAATGTAAGAATTCCGTCGTCATCAATCTCAACACTTACTCCAGTGTCTTCTTCGATTTTTCTTATATTCTTACCTTTTGGTCCTATAACTTCACCAATTTTATCTTTTGGTAATTCAATTGTTTCCAGTCTTGGTGCATTTCCTGAAAGAGACTTTGCTGGTTCAGAAATTGTATCTTCCATAATATCAAGAATATGATGACGAGCATCCATAGCTTGCTTCAATGCTTTCCTTAAAATATCTGATGGTAAACCTTCTATCTTCATATCTAATTGCAATGCTGTTATTGCATTTCTAGTACCCGCAACTTTAAAATCCATATCTCCAAGTGCATCTTCAGCGCCTAATATATCTGTTAATGTTACATAGGTATTGTCTTTTGAAATTAATCCCATTGCAATACCTGCAACATGCTCTCTAATTGGTACTCCTGCTGCCATTAATGAAAGACTTGATGCACATACAGATGCTTGAGATGTAGAGCCATTTGATGATATAGCTTCACTAACAACTCTAATTGTGTATGGGAAATCAAGTTTAGTTGGTATTACAGGAAATAATGCTTTCTCAGCAAGAGCTCCATGCCCAATCTCTCTTCTTTTAGGACCTCTTATAGGATACGCCTCACCAGTGGAATAAGGAGGAAAGTTATAATGATGCATATATCTTTTAGAAGTTACCGTATCAATGGTATCAAGCATTTGTTCCAAACGTCCCATGCCTAAAGTAGTAACATTTAATACTTGGGTTTCACCTCTTAAAAACATTGATGAACCATGAACAGTAGGAAGTAAATTAATTTCAGCAGAAACTTCTCTAATGTCACTAGGGTTTCGGCCATCTAAACGTGATCCACCTGATATTACTCTTTCACGAACAACATTTTTTACAACTGATTTAAACGCTAAGTTTATTGAGTTAGTATTGTCTTCATCTTCGTTTAGATATTTTTCAACGACTTTTTCTTGAAGCTCATTTTGTTTATTTCCTCTTTCTTTTCTATCTGTAATTGAAGTGATTGATTCTATTTCATCTTTATATGAATTTTCTATTTCAGTTTTTAATTCTTCTGTATAATCTTCAACAATTGGCCAATCAATTTTTGGTACTTCGTTCTTTGAAACTAATTCTTTTTGAGCGTTAATTAAAGTTAAAATATGTTCCTTAGAAGCGTCAATACCATCTGCGACTAACTCTTCAGATGGAGCTAAACTTCCATTATCAATTTTATTAAAAGCAATTTCTGTTGCCCCTGCTTCAACCATTACTATATCAACTTCATTTTTAATATTTAAACTTCCAGCAACAACCATATCAAAAATAGATTCTTCTAATTCAGTATTGCTTGCTTGGACTACCCACTTATCATTTATTAATGACATTCTTACTGCTCCTACAGGTGATTCCAACGGTACTCCAGCTAATTGCAAGCCTAAAGAAGCAGCGTTCAAAGCTAAAATATCGTATTCATTTTCATTATCAACACTTAAAACAGTTGCAATAATTTGTGTTTCACATCTAAAACCATCAGCAAAGGATGGTCTGAGAGGTCTGTCTATAAGGCGACAAGCTAAAATTGCTTTCTCAGTTTGTCTGCCTTCTCTCCTGAAAAATCCACCTGGAATTTTTCCAGCTGCATACATTCTTTCTTCAACATCTACTGTCAATGGAAAAAAATCTATACCTTCTCTTACAGACTCGTTAGCAACTGTTGTTACTAAAACATTTGTCTCTCCACTACTAACTACTACAGCTCCAGGTGCCTGAATAGCTAATTTACCTGTTTCAAATTTAATTTCTTTATCGCCTATATTACATGTAACATTTGTTACGGACATATATCCTCATTTCTAGACTGAGGTTGTTA
>CAJWPI010000055.1 GCA_913045055.1 uncultured Gammaproteobacteria bacterium
CTCGCGACCTCCTGCGTGACAGGCAGGCGTTCTAACCATGCTGAACTACCGGTCCTTAAATTAAAAAAGCATTATACCTCTCTTATAAAATGACAAACTAATAATTATTTACAAGATATTTTGCTCTTTTGTCTCAAAGCTATAGAATTTCTTTTATTATAATAGTAGAAATCTACTTCTATCACTTTTCAAAAAAACATTAAATTTTTATATGAAAATCGGTCTTACCTTATTATTAGTTTTTAGCCAAGTCGCCTTCAGTCACGGTTCAGTAAATGCTCCTGAAAAACATGTGTTGGATGAACATTCTTCAAAAAAACAAATTTTCTTTCCTAATACTGAAGAATATCTAACTATCTCAACAGACCTTCATACTCATTCAGTTTTTTCTGATGGTCATGTTTGGCCAAACATTAGAGTAGCAGAAGCCCTAAAAGATGGCACTGATCTGATCGCTATTACTGAACACCTAGAATACCAACCACACTTGTTAGATATTCCAAATAAAGATAAAAACAAAGCTTTTGTAGAAGCATATCAGTCTGTAAAGAACAATGAACTAATTGTAGTTAATGGCGTTGAAATAACTAGAGATATGCCTACAGGACATATAAACGCCGTTTTTATTCAAGATGCCAACAAACTTTTTAAGAAGGATGAATCTAAGAAAGCTGAAGCTGAAGCAAGGGTTAAAGAGTGGCTCAAAAACAATAGTTATGAGTCTAATCCTGAAGTTTTAAATCATGCTGCTTTAACTAGTTTGTGGCCCTCTGAAGAAGCTATCTCAGAAGCTAACAAGCAAAGAGCTTTTGTTTTTTGGAATCATCCTATGTGGTCAGATCAAACAAAAGATGGAATAGCTCGATTAAGTGATTTTCATAAAGAATTAATAGATAAAAAGCTCTTACATGGGATAGAAATAGTTAATGGTGATTCTTATTCCAAAGAGGCTTTTCAAATAGCAATTGAAAACAAGCTAACACTGATAGGAACTTCGGATGTGCACAACTTAATAGAATGGGACTATATTGAGAAAGATAGCCATCGTCCAGTAACCTTGGTCTTTACTAATAACAAAAATAAAAATTCAATAAAAAGAGCACTCTTTCAAGGAAGAACAGTAGTTTGGTTTAAAGATTCTTTAATAGGCCTTAAACAAAATTTAATTCCACTATTAGAATCTTGTCTTTCAATCTCTTCAGGAAAATACTTAGATGATACAAATATTCTCTCTATTGAAATCAACAATAATTCTGGTGCTAGTTTTATTTTGAAAAACTCTTCAAGCTACTCATTCCAAAATTACGATGACCTAATCAGTATTGATCCTAAAGCTTCTATTAAATTAGAAATTAAAACGATTGAAAAACTAGAAAGGCTTCGTCTCCCTTTTATAGTGCTTAACGCACTAGAAACCCCTAAAAAGAATGCGGAGATTATTCTAGAATATGAAGTTGGAAAATAGCAAAACAAGGAATTGAAACTAAGTATTGATAAAATGAAAAAAACAAAAGAAATTTCTCCAAAACACCTTTTATTCAGTCTGTTTATTTTTTGTACTCTTGTGTTACCAGAGTCAGTACAAGCAAATACAGATAAGAACCAAAAAAAATTTGAAGAAATAGCTTTAAAGATTTGGGAATATGCTGAGGTGGGGTATAAAGAGTTACAGAGCTCATCTTTACTACAAAAAAGTCTTCAAGATTCTGGATTTAAGGTAAAAAATAATTTAGCCGGCATGCCAACTGCATTTGTTGCGGAATATGGAAATGGCTATCCAATAATTGGAATACTAGGAGAATTTGATGCCTTACCTGGAATGAATCAAAGTGCTTCACCTTTCAAAGAAAAGCTAAATTCTGTTAATGCTGGTCATGCTTGCGGCCATCATCTGTTTGGAGCAGGATCAGCCTGGGCTGCGGTGACTATAAAAGAATGGTTAGAGAAAAATGATAAACAGGGCACTATAAGATTTTATGGGACCCCTGCAGAAGAAGGGGGTTCTGGTAAAGTTTATATGACAAGAGAGGGTTTATTTAAAGATGTAGATATAATTTTACATTGGCATCCAGGAAGCGCTAATCAAGCTAATCCCAGTACTTCAAACTCAAATAAATCTGCTGTTTTCACTTTTAAAGGGGTCTCTGCTCATGCTGCAAGTGCTCCAGAGAAAGGCAGATCTGCTCTTGATGGTGTTGAATCTATGAATGTTATGGTCAACTTCATGAGAGAACATATTCCTCAAGAATCAAGAATCCATTATGTAATCACTAAAGGTGGTCTGGCTCCAAATGTTATTCCTGATGAAGCGGCAGTCTACTACTACATAAGACATCCCAAGAAAGAAATGGTAGAAACTTTATTTAATAGAGTGGTGAAGATTGCCGAAGGTGCTGCCTTGGGTACAGAAACTTCTATGAATTATGAGGTTATGCATGGAAATTACTCGTTGCTACCAAATGAGACACTACAAAAACTAATTTATAAAAATCTGAAAAAAGAAGGAGGCATCTACTATTCAAATAAGGAAAAACAATACGCACAAACAATTTTTAATACCTTAATTAACCCTCAAGATGTATTGGGAGATCAGCAGACTATCAAGGATTACGTATTTTCTCATGGCTATGGGTCAACTGATGTGGGTGATGTTAGTTGGAATGTTCCTACCGGAGGGCTAAGGGTAGCTACTTGGGTTCCAGGAACTTCAGCTCACTCATGGCAAGCAGTTGCAGCAGGCGGGAGCTCAATAGGATTAAAGGGGATGAAATTAGCAGCAAATGTGTTATTTGAAACAAGTAAAGAACTTTTTCAAAACAGCAAAATAATTGAGCAAGCTCAGGATGAACTCAAAGAAAAAGTTGGACC
>CAJWPI010000056.1 GCA_913045055.1 uncultured Gammaproteobacteria bacterium
GTCATTTTCTAGCTGCCAGAAAATTTAAAGTTCATGTAATTAGGTTCAAGATAGGATTTGGAAAAACTTTATTAAGTATATTTGATAAAAAAGGGACTGAATTTTCTATTGGATTATTACCACTAGGAGGTTATGTCCAAATGCTCGGAGAAGATAACCCACTTCAAGGGGATGAAGCAGATCAAAATCTAAATTCAAGAGAAATTTCTTATACCCAAGCCTCTTTAGGGGCTAGAGCTATCATTACTGCAGCAGGACCAATTGCAAATTTTGTCTTAGCGATCATAGCTTACTTTCTTATTTTTATGATTGGTGTAAAAGATATTGCCCCAATTGTAGGTGGAATAAACGAGAAGAGTTTAGCTCAACAAGCAGGAATTGAGGTAGGAGACAGAATTCTAGCAATAGATAACAACCAAGTTAATTCCCTCAAAGATTTAAACTCCTTGCTAGCTTTAAGAATAGGTGAAACGGGCACTATTCTAGTTGATTATCGAAAACCAGATTCTGATATTAGTTATTCACAATCGGTAGGCATAGAAAACTGGCTTGCATCTGAATTAGACCAAAGTGTAATTTCTTACTTTGGCATTTACCCATTTATACCGCCCATAGTCTCCTCCGTTCAGACAGGAAGCCCAGCTGAAAAATCAGGTTTATTGCAGGGAGATGAAATAATAAGTGTTGGCGACAATGTAATCAGATCCTGGTATGAACTAGTAGAAGAGATTTCATCGATTCCCGACAAAGACACTCTCCTAAAAATTAAAAGAAACGAAGCTATTTTTAGTATTCCTGTGTCCATTGGGTCAGTACAGAATGAACTTGGAGTAAAGATTGGAAGAATAGGTATAGCAAGAATCTCGAGCAATGAAGAGATACCAGAAAAGTATCTCGTAATTACCAAAAAGGGGCCAGTTGATGCTTTTATTCTTGGTATAAAAGAAACTTACAATTTTACCGTTCTTATATTGGATTCAATAGGGAAAATGATTACTGGTTCTGTTTCTCCAGAAAATGTAGGTGGACCCATACAAATAGCAGTTTTATCCGGTTCTGCTGCTAAAGCAGGTTTAGTATCCTTTATCGGGATGATTGCCTTGTTAAGTATTAATTTGGGATTAATCAATTTGTTCCCTATTCCTATTCTAGATGGAGGACAATTAGTACTAATAGCTGCAGAAAAGATAAAAGGCTCTCCTCTTTCTGAAGGTTTTGTTGAATTTGCCTATAGAATAGGTCTGTTGTTAGTTGTTGGGTTAATGGTATTCGCTGTTTTCAATGATATTACAAGGATAGTTTGATGATTAAGTTTCGTTCCTTAATAAAACCTATTTTCTTTGTTTTTTTATCTCTATTTCTTTTTATGGAAGTATTAAAAAGTGATGATTCTTGGGTGGTGAGTGACATTAGAATTAGTGGATTACAAAGAGTTTCCGCCGGTAGTGTCTTTGCAGAAATGCCTATAGCAATAGGAGATGCAGTTGATACTTACTCCCTGCAAATTGTGGCCAAAACTTTATTTAAAACTGGTCAGTTTGATGATATTCAAATTGGTAGAGATGGGAATATTTTGATTATCAGCTTGGTTGAAAGACCTTCTATATCAGCTATAGAGATAGATGGTAATAAAGCTTTAAAGACTGAAGATTTGATGAAAGGCTTAAAAGGAGCCGGTTTATCAGAAGGTCAAGTTTTCAAAAGATCTGTATTAAGTGGTTTAGCTTTAGAAATACAAAGGCAATATATTTCTCAAGGTAGATACGGAGCTTTAGTTGATGTAAAAGCGAACCCTAAACCAAGAAATAGAGTTGAGCTTGAAATTGAAATAGAAGAAGGTGAAGTAGCTACCATCGAAGGCATAAACGTTGTAGGAAATACTACTTATACAGACGATGAACTTTTAAGAGATTTTGAATTAAGTGTGGGCGGTTGGTTTTCTTTTCTAAGTAGTGATAACAAATATTCAAGAGAGAAGCTTAAAGGAGATATAGAAACCTTAACCTCCTACTACAAGGATAGAGGCTATGTAGAGTTTGCTCTATCCAGTTCACAAGTAAGTATTACTCCGGATAAGAAATCGGTGTATATAACATTAAATATCGATGAAGGACTTCCATATAAAATAGATAAGATCAGCCTAACCGGAGACCTTCCTGTAGACGAAGAAATTTTAAGACCGCTAATTCTACTTAAAGAGGGAGATACCTATTCTCAGTTTTTGATAACCGAAACAGAAGAAATTTTTACTAATATATTAGGCAATGAGGGCTACAGTTTTGCAGAAGTTAAGGGAGTTCCTGATCTCAACGAAGAAACTGGAGGGGTTGAACTCACTTTCTACATAGATCCACAGCAAAGAACCTATGTTAGAAGAATAGTCTTTAAAGGAAATCAACGTACCCATGATGTTGTCTTAAGAAGAGAAATGCGTCAGATGGAGGGCTCATGGGCTTCAAATTTATTAATCGAGAACTCCAAGCTGAGACTAGAGAGATTGGGCTTTTTTAAGGAAGTAGAATCTGAAACAGTGCCAGTTGCAGGAATCAATGACCAAGTAGATGTTGAATTTAGTGTTGAAGAAGAAGTTTCAGGAAGTATAGGAGGAAGTTTCGGTTATTCATCTTGGGGATTAATGCTTGGTTTAAATTATTCAGAAAACAACGCTTTTGGAACTGGTAAAAGAGTAAATATAGGTATCAATGATAGTGCATGGCGAAAAAGTTATTTCTTTGATTATGGAGATCCGTATTACAACATTGATGGAG